>PSRF01000052.1 GCA_003175865.1 Blastocatellia bacterium | reverse complement strand
CGATGTTTTGCTCCGCTGGAAGTGATCGAGCGCCTGCTGGAAATTCGAGTTGAAGCGGGTTACTCCCCCTCGGTCTATCTACTTTCCCCCGATGATTTAGCAGACTATCTGGATGCATATGGTTTTGACGTTTATGCATTGTCGGAAAGCGAAGCGGAATTCCACTTCGGCGACTATCGTGCTCCGTTGGCACCCGGGGGTGACCACGCTCATCTTTCGTTAACGGGACACTAAAATCAACTTAACTTCGAAATTCAAAACGCAGGAGAGTTAGATCTCCTGCGTTTTTGCTTTTATTTTAGGGCCTTTATTACAAAAAAGGTGACGTCGTCGGTCGCACCTTTGCCGCCGGTCCAGTCCATTACAGCTTTTTGAATATTCGATATCACTTCGCGTGCACTCAACTCGTAAGCTTCACTCACCGAAGCTGCGAGTCGAGTTTTTCCAAATTCCTCGCCGGCTTCGTTCAGTGCTTCCGTCGCACCATCAGTATAGAGCACCAGCATGTCGCCGGGTTCGAACCACTGGTAATATTCGTGATAACGGGTGTCGCGGAACATTCCCAGAGGCAGGCCTCCGCGTTCGATAAAGCGTTGCTTTCCGTCTGCGTTGATCAAGAGCGGAGGATTATGACCAGCATTCGAATACGACAGAGTTCTGTTCGTAGCATCCAGAATTCCGTAGAACGCCGTAACAAACTGATTTCGCTCGATTGACTCCCAAAGCAGGTAATTAACTTTGGCCATGGAAATGTGAGTCGCGTAACCGATGTGCGTTGCGGCACGCAGACTGGCTCGCAAAAACGCCATCAGTAACGACGCTGGGATGCCTTTGCCAGAAACGTCTGCGATGACGATTCCAATCTGATCGTCATAGATTGGAACCCAATCATAGTAGTCGCCAGAAACTTCTTCAGTGGGAAAGTTGTAGGCGCTAATGTCGAATCCGGCCAGTTCCGGATCCCTTGCTGGGAGAAGTTCAAGCTGCACTTGTCGTGCTACTTCTAACTGACCTTCAAGGCGTTTCTTCTCAATCAACTGCTCATGAAGCATTACCTTCTCGATGATGATCGCAACCTGCGATGCCAACATCATTAATACCTGTAGGTCATCTTCTGAATAAGCACTTAACTCATCACTCTCCAGGTCGAATACACCAATAACTTCATCGTTCGAAATAATCGGCGCCACCATTTCTGATCGCGTGCGATCTCGAGCATTGACATACACAGGATTGTCGCGAACATCGTGAGAAATGATCGGCTCACCACTGATTGCCACGTTGCCGATGAAACCTTCACCCAACTTTAAGTGCAGGTCTTGCAGTTCATCGATGTCGTAACCGCGTACCGCCTCAGAACGAAAAACACAGGGTTCTTCACCTTCAGGTACTGAATCCTTGTCGACACACTGAAGGACAAAAATGCCGGCGGCGTCGTAAGGAATCAACGAATCAAGCGTATCCATCACCAGGTTGAGAACTTCCTGGAGATCGAGAGAACGACTGATTTTCTTGCTGATATCAAGCAGCATGCGCAGTTTGTCGATCGTTGTTAGACCGTGCGTAGCTGCTTCTTTAACCTGTTCACTCATTCGGTTGTCTGTGCTAATGAGTTGCCGCTGACGTGGCTGGAGTGTGTGTTTGTCAATGCTACTTCAAGGCGCCCAGGTGATTATAGAGGTTTAAGTCCAAACGGTAAAAGGCGCGGATCTCTCGCATGGTTTCCCTGCGAACCTCTGCCTGTTCTGCGTAGCGATGTGGCTCTGCCGCACTCCTTGCGGCAAGCCTTTGGCTTTCTTGTGCGCGGTCAAAACTTGTGAGGCTCCGCCTGCACCCGCAGCCCCGCTCCTCATCGCGGGCGGCGGAAAGTCAGAGACTTTCCGCAAGGACAGCGGCCAAGCCGCGGAAGGACTCTCGCTTCGTCTTTCTTGAGAGCTACGAGTGTGCGTCTCGATATAGACGCCACAGTTTCGTCACTTTCATTCGATATTCAACCAGCTCACGGCTTACGCCGAAGTGACGTCCGATGTCCTGTGAGCTTTTCCCCTGGTAAACAAAACGACGAAGTGCTGTGAACGGAACCAATGCCGCGGCGCCAACGCCGTACGCTTCATCTTCATCTTCCTGACGATAGTCGCGCGCGCGCATCTTACCTTTCGCATCTTGCACCACTATCCCGATCCGGTTTGGTTCATGACCAAGGAAGACGTGACAGATCTCCTCCATCAACGTCGCATTTGTTCGCGATCGACCATGACTGGGATTCAGTATCACCAGCTTCATTCCGTTCGGTAATGTGCAAGCTCCTCCCGACCAGTTTTCTACCGACGACGAGAGCAGTTGTTCGCGCGACTCTTGACTAAGCCCCTCGATCTTTTCGAAATCCACAACCATTAGGTTCGCAAACTTCGCTAGTTTGAATGGATCGAGCGGGTAATCGACGCGCACACGAGCGAAGTCTCGCAATGCTAAAGCTCTCAACTCATAGTTCCGCCATTTTTCACCTGGAGGCAGGTTCGACCACGCCATGTATTAATTATAGGAGATGCGCCACGAGACTATCGCCGTTTCTTGGTCGGCTTCTCGTTTGAGGTGCGACTGAACTGTGCGTACGCGACACGGAAGAGTTCTGACAAGGCTGAAGCTGTTTCAGGGGTAAGGTTCCGGTCAGCGCGTAAGTGAGCTTCAACGATTTCAGGTGTCGGTTCTTGCGGGTAATAAACAACGGGATTCGCTGCAGCGGATTGAGGATGACGACCACTCAATATTCTTTCCATCGGCACATCGAGCCACGAGGTGAGGCGAGCAATATTGTCCGCGTCAGGCTTACCCGTGCCATTCTCAATGCGAGAAAGCGTCGATGCAGACACTCCCGTCACATTTGCGACATCACGCAAACTTAGACCGAGTTCCTCACGACGACGATGAACGGCACGACCTAGTTCTTCTGTATTGACTAGCGCTTTGAACGGTCTGGTCATTTCAGGCCTTCACCTCACTGCTCAAGCTAACACACGGCGGTTTTAGACGCAAGACTTTGTTTTACCCCTGAAACACAGCGCCTGCGAAAAAGGCCGCCATTTGCGATGGCGGCCGTAGTCGGAACTATGGTTGAGCCTTGGAACGAAATGTTGTCTGGGCCAAGTCGCGAGCCTTGGGCAACACGTCTACGGCCTTCGCGACCTGTGGGTCGTCAGTCATGATGAAGACCCGGTCTCCCATGACGCGGCCGTAGACTGCAGTTACGAGATTGAATCGCATCTGCGATTCGATAAAGGAGCGGTAACGATCCACCGAAGCCAGCGAGACATTGTAGGCAGGATCACTGGCGACAAAGTCTCTGAATGCTTTGAACATGGCATTAGTAATCTGCAAATCGGTCGACTGCAGTTCATGACGAAAGTCGATGCCGCCTCTCAGTTGACTCGACTCAAGCCCACGAATCCTGCCATTAAGCAGGTCTCGCGAGAAGGCGAATATCGGACTCAGCAATCTACGTTGAGTAAGATTTGTAGTTCGTGGTGCAACTGGCTCGTCGGGGGAAATTCCGCCGCCGCCATAGACCGCACGGCCGGTGTCGGTACGTCGCTCCGGGCCTGTTGGCTTTGCTGTGTCCGTCTTTTGACCTGCACCACCATGTGTGTAGTAATCGTAGAATCCACCGTTGGAGTAGTCACGTTGAATCAATCTTCCAGACGGCGTGAAGTACTTGGCTGATGTCAGCGTCAACCCAGCGCCGTACTCCAATGGAATGATGCTTTGGACCAACCCCTTGCCAAAACTGGTCTGGCCGACAATCAACGCTCGATCATGATCCTGCATCGCACCAGCGACGATTTCCGAAGCTGACGCAGTATTCTCATTGACGAGTATCACCATCGGCGTCATGTCCGGATTGCTGTTACGGGATTCATATGAGTTATCTCTGAAACCATTTCGCCCTTTTTGCGTCAGTATTAGTTGACCGTTTCTCAAAAACACTTCAGCAACATGGATCGCCTGGTCCAGGAATCCGCCGGGGTTGTTTCGGAGATCGAGCACGAGCGAAGTCATACCGCTCGCGTGGAGTTTCTCGAGGGCGCCCAGTAATTCATCAGTTGTTGTGAAGTTGAAACCACGGGTCATGTCGATGTAACCGACGCCGGGTCGTAACATGTACGCGTCAGGAATTGACGGCTGAGGAATTTCCTCGCGGGTGATGTCAACTTTTTCAACGCGGTTTTCTGCCGCACGTTCTAGAGTTAGATGGACAGTTGTGCCTCGGGGTCCGCGAATTTTATCGCGTACTTCTAAGGACGACTTGCCAGTCATGCTAACGCCGTCGACCTCGAGAATTTTGTCACCATAACGAAGCCCCGCTCGGGCAGCGGGCGAATTCTCGAAGGTAGCCGTTATGTAAGTGTCAGCAGTATCTGAGTAAATATAATTCTGAATTGATGCGCCAATGCCGAAATACTGCGAACGTTGATCCGTTTTCAGTTCGTCAAACTCTTCGCGATCGTAGTAATTGGAATGAGGATCCAGGGATCGCAACATACCGATGATTGACGACTTGAAAACATCGTTGTAGTTCAGCTGTCGACCGTCTACATATTGCTGCTGAATCACGCGGAGGGCTTCGTCAAAATCGCGTTCTACAGCGGCGACCGCAGTTGAATTATTCCGATTGGCGCGACGAACCGGATAACCGGGCAATACCGGGGCACTACTGGAGGTGCCGCCCGATTGGGAACGCTGTTGCGCAACAATGAAGCCGGGGACAAGGATCGTTAGAACGAGCAGTAGGGCAACCGTGTGAGACCAAATTCTTTTCACTACAAACCTCTGGTACTGGGGTGCAAGTTATTGTCAACAACTACGTGAATCTGAAGTAGTTGACCTCGGGCGATTTCACTATAACGGATGCCGCAATGAGCAGCAAGGTTGTGTCTTAGACATTGCTTGACGGTTGTTTCCACGCATCCGTAGAATGAACTCACCCCCTGCAATTATCGTAAATGACCAGCAGATAGGATCTTGTTAGTTTAGGAGTATTTTCAAATGAGTAGTCCGTATCACAAAGAAGAACCGCCGTCCGACAGCGTTGATGATTTGATGTTGCGCGACAACGAAGCAGAGTCATCAGAACACAGCCGCACGGCGTCATCAGTTCGAGACATTGCCTCGCGAATTCCAGAATCGCTTAGTGCAATTGGACGTGACATTAGTCGTACCATCGAAAAAGCTATTTCGGCAAAGGACGACTACGTCGTGGCGGTAAAGATTTCCCCAGAGGCCCAGGACAAGTTGGAACAGTTGGTACAAGCCGGCGTTTTCCGTAATCGCGCCGAAGCAGCCGGGTTCCTGATCGATGAAGGTATCAGGACACAAGCAGCTTTGTTCGAGCGTGTGCGGCAGAAACTCGCCGAGATTGAACGTCTTCGCGCGGAGCTTCGCGGTCTGATCGCAGACAAGACAGCTTAGAGATTCAGCTCAATTCACCATCGCCCCCAAGCAAGTGCTTTACTCCCTCATCTCGAGGGGTAAAGCACGCCTTGTTTTCAACCAAGAGAACCTATCCGTGACTGAGTTATTTCAACTACCTCCAACTCCACTCGAAGAGTTTGCACTTGACAATGGTTTGCGCGTTGTTTTTAGTCCAGACCCTGCTATTCCAGTCGTGTCGATCACCGTTTACTACGATGTGGGTTCGCGAAACGAAAAGGAAGGTCGAACTGGTTTCGCGCATCTCTTCGAACACATGATGTTTCAGGGTTCGGAAAACGTTCCAAAGGCCGCTCACTTCCAATATATCTTCAACGCCGGCGGCACGATGAATGGCACGACTTCCACTGAACGAACAAACTACTTCGAAACTCTGCCGTCAAACTTTTTGCCACTCGCTTTCTGGCTCGAAAGCGATCGTATGCGTTCTTTGAAAGTTACTCAGGAGAATCTCGACAATCAGAGGAACGCCGTACAGGAAGAAAAGCGTTTGCGTTACGACAATCAACCTTACGTGAACGCATTCCTGCTAATGAACGAACTGATCTTCACGAATCAGGCGAATGCTCACTCGACAATAGGTTCGATGGAAGATCTAGACGCTGCAACGATCGACGACGTTCGAGACTTCTTCCGAATTTACTACGCACCAAACAACGCGGTCTTGACCGTGGTTGGCGATTTCAATCCAGCTGAAGCACGCGAGCTAATTGAAAAGTACTTCGGAGCAATTCCCGCACAACCATTGCCTCCTCCTGTCGATGTGTCAGAATCGGAAGCAGTAGCAGTCCGCACTGAAACCTATCAGGATCCACTTGCACCGGCTCCGGCATTCGTCCTTGGGTGGAAAATTCCTGCACGTCGCACGCCAGTGTTCTACGCATTATCCCTGGGCGGCACACTCCTGTTTGACGGCGATAGTTCGCGTCTCTATCAGAAACTAGTTAAGGGTGATGAGTCAGTTGTTTCTATCGAAGGCGGCATAGACGAAAGGCGTGGTCCATCTGCACTCTACATTTTCGCGTTGCCAAAACCAGGCGCACAGGTCGAAACAATCCGAGCGCAGATCTTTGACGAAATTCATCGAATCGCAACTGAGGGACCCACGTCTGAAGAGATGGAGAAACTGCGTAATTCGCTCTGTAACGACGCAGTGCGCGGTCGTCAATCCACAATGTACCGGGCACAGCGGTTGGCGGAGTTCACTCTTTACGACTCAAATCCGCGGCTCTTCGACGCGGAGTTGGGACATTATCTTGCAGTGACGGCTGACGATATCAAGAACGCAGTCGCCAGTTTTCTAGATGTCGACAATCGTGTCGTGTTGGACATCATCCCGGCCATGTCTCAACCTGAGCCTGCCGCCGCTCCGCACTCTCCCGGTGAACCGACTCAACCAGCTGCGCCTGCACCGCAGGTCGAACCTCCTCCAAGTATCGAACCGCCAACCGCAGCGCATCCGGAACTACCTGAAATCAAGCCAACTGAGGGAAAACAAAAAGACCCCGCTGACGTTTCCGAAAAACCTGAGAAGGGATCAGGGCCGCTGCACTTATAAAATGAGTTCAAACGAAAATTTCAGGGCCCAACCGCCCGCACCATTACAACCAAGACCAATCACAATTCCCTCTGCCCATGAGACAACCTTGTCAAATGGGCTCAAAGTTCTCGTCGTAGAAGATTCACGTTTGCCGCTGGTCAGTTTTCGGCTCGGTCTTCGTGTTGGCGGCGCCTTTGATCCACCGGAGTTACCGGGTTTGACCGATCTTCTGGCTGGACTCCTGCCTGAAGGAACTACATCGAAAACTAGTCGCCAGATCGCGGATGAAGTCGCGCGAATGGGAGCAAGCTTAAACGCTGGTGCAAATTCCGATTACACCATCGTTGCAGGCTCCGCATTGAAACAGTTTCGCGATCCAGTTTTGGGTTTGATGGCCGAAATTGTTCTCCAGCCTTCATTCCCTGAAAACGAAGTCGAACTGGCGAAACAAAACACAAAGGAAAGTCTCAGGCAGCAACGCGCGCAGCCGTCGTTTCTCGCAACCGAAATGGTCTCGCGAGTCATGTTTGGCGAACATCCCTATTCGATCGTCGCTCCAACTCCTGAATCGATCGAACTGGTAAAACGCGACCATTTTGTGCAATTTCATAAGGCGAAGTTTGCACCGAACAACAGCGTCCTCATTGTTGTTGGTGATGTTAACGCTGACGAGATCCTATCGCGGGTGGAATCACTGTTCTCTACATGGGCGACCGAACAGGCAACGGATGCCAATTTCCCCGCACCGCCAGTCAGGACCAAGCGTGGTACTTACATCGTCGATCGCCCGGGTTCAGCTCAATCAAATATAGTCATCGCAAACTCCGGAATCACGCGTACTGATCCTGATTACTTCCCGATGCTCCTGATGCATACGGTGTTGGGCGCCACCGCGTCGTCTCGTCTCTTCATGAATTTGCGCGAGGAGAAGGGTTATACCTACGGCGCATATTCAAACCTGGATGCACGTCGCTCTGCAGGAACATTTCGCGTTACAGCTGAAGTCCGCACGCCTGTGACCGGCGATTCGCTCAAGGAATTCTTTTACGAACTGGATCGAATTCGCAACGAGCACGTCTCGGAAAAAGAAATTAGAGATGCGAAGTCATATCTGACGGGAGTCTTTCCAATCAGGCTCGAAACGCAGGAGGGATTGATCGATCAGTTAGTGCAAATCAAGATGTTGAACTTGCCCAACAACTACCTGGAAACATATCGAGACTATGTTCAGCAAGTTACGATCGACGACATTCAGAGAGTGGCAAACAAATACATTCGACCGGACAAAGTCGCCACCATCATAGTCGGAGACGGTTCAGCTGTACTCGACCAGATCACTCCTTACTCAACTGATATTGAAGCCTACAGTACAGCTGGCAAACGGAAAGACTTGAGTGCTGGCACGTCCTCCGCAGCAGTCGACATTGCTGGTGCATGGTCAATCGATATTGAGACTCCGTTTGGTCAAACTATACCAGCGACGTTGACTGTTAATCGTGATGAGTCGGGTTATCGCGCGAGTATCGAATCAGAAATGGGACAAGCAGATCTTGGTCGTGTTCAACTTGAAGACGATTCGGTTCACGTTTCCACCTCTTTGGAAATGGATGGTCACTCAGTCCCGATCGAAATCTCTGCACACTTCGCAGGCGAACACACTCAAGGCACCGTAAAGATGGAAAATTCGCCAGCGCTTTCCTTCACCGGAAACAAAACAAGCTAACGGTCCGGCAAAAATAAAAACGCCCGGCATGGCCACATGCCGGGCGAAATCACAGGAGGAACCGAGTGTTATGGTCTTCGCTATCTTGCGAGGATCCAGATAACCTCGTTGTTGAGATGTCGTTTGTGCTTATGGTGGTTGTCCACTCTATCGTTCGTAGCGAATGACCGTTCCATCTCCGCCAACTGCCCATCCTACTTTCTTGTTGAAGCTGAGCGCGTAGAGGTTCTTGGTAGTTTTTGATTCTTGTTTTACCCAGGATCGTCCTTTGTCTTCGCTATACAAGATCGTGCCGCTTCTACCGATTACCCAACCATCGTCGTCGTTCAAGAACTGCACGCTTAACAACGTGACATTCACCCCAGTCGGAACTAACACCCACGTTTCTCCTCCGTCATTCGTGCGTAGCAATGTTCCTTTTTCACCGACTGCCCAACCGTCTTTATCGTTTCGGAAATCGACGTGGTAAAGAGTCGCGTTTGTAGTCGAGTTTTGCTTTGACCAACTCTGCCCTTCATCACGAGTAAATAAAATCGTGCCACCAGCGCCAACGATCCAACCACGTTTGTCACTGACAAAATCGATGTGAATTAACTCGAGTCTGCTTGGCGCACGTTGCCTTGTCCAAGTCGTTCCGCCGTCGTCAGTGTAAACCAGGATACTGTCGATGACGCGATCGCTCTTGCTGATTGATCCGACTACCCACCCCTTCTTCTTGCTCGAGAAACGCACGCTGTAAAGTTCCACGTCGGCCCCATCGAATTCCGTTGGCAAAAAGGCGCGCGCTTCGTTCCATCGTGTCCCATTGTCATTTGTGATGAATATTCGATTGCCGGCGAGCAGGAAGCCAGCTTCCTTGTCGCGAAAGTAGATGTCGTTGATCGCATCTTTGGTTCCGACAGTCTGGCGCATCCAGGTTTGTCCACCGTCGTCGGTCCGACTGAGATAACCACCGTCGCCTGCTACCCAACCACGTTTGCCATCGAGAAAATAAACGCAGTTGAGATCCTGACCGCCTGTGCTAACGCGTGACAGAATCCAACCATTCTGTGCCGACGTGACTACGGGAAAAGCGAAGAACGCCGTCAACATCGCAACGAGCCACAAACAACTGCTTGCGTTAACAATAGAAACACGCGATGCACAATTCATCCCACACCTCTTCGGATCAATTGACCACAAGTGATTGTTTTAAGTTTTGTACATTACATTCGGCAGTTGAGACAAGCTCAGAGTCATGTTCAGACCTGACCAAATCCCACAATCGGTAAGAGCTGTGAAATAAATAGACTCCACGCTGCTGAAGCAGGTGGTATTTGTGGAGTTCAGGGTTGAGTGTTGTAGCGAGAAATTGAAACTCCACGCTGCTGAAGCAGGTGGCGTCCAGATATTTTCAAAAAACATCGCTTAGGAATGAATTCTGAACTGCAGACGTTGAACTTGGACCTTGGACAAAAATCCGGGGCCGTAAACTGGGCTTTCGCCAGGTTCCCGGCCCCGTCCGTGATCACCGCTCTCTCTTTGTCACGGATTTGAAGAATTCACTCTGTAAACTCGCCCTTCAAACACAACCACCACACGCTCACCTAACGCGAAGAAAGTCGCAAGCGCTGGTTTCTGTTTCAAGAGCGAATAGTATTCATCACTCCCAAAAATCAGCGTGGTTTCAGGAAGCCTGGAACCTGCTTTGAACTCTGCATCTGTCCAAACTCCATCACGCAAATAGAAGGTCTTATCACCTGCGCGACGAATAGATGACGGTTCATCAGCAACATCAAGTCGTTCGGCTTCCTGCTGTTGCCGTGCAGTCTTACTTTGAGTAATTGCTACCTGACCGGTTGATGCTCGTGCGTCCGCCGCTTTCGGCGCCGCGATGCCACCAAGCCTACTCACAGGTCTACGGCCGTTGGTTGGCAGCGATGTGATCTGATTTGCTTCTCTTGCCTCCACAGAAAGATAGGAGGTGTAGGGGGTCACAATACCATAGCGAGTCCCGAGGTCAGTAATCTCATCTACCAGTTCCTTCTGCTCCCCATTTGATCGAACCTGCTCCATTAGCCAACCGACCCGCCTCGTCGCCCATAACCTTGGAAGAAAATCGTTAGACTCATCTCGAAGTGGGAACTTCAGGTTATCGTAGTTGTACGTCCGACCATTTCCCGCTGACTTGCCACTGAGTCGTAAACGCACTGCATCCAAACTCGCAGGATTGCTGTATCTACCGATCAACGTCACCTGTGAACCGCGAAATACATCAGGCAGGCTCCTTGGATAAACCAGATCCGTCTTCACTCCGGCGATGTCCAGTTGAAGATCCGTCAAAACTGGGAAGTTGATCTTAGTAAAGAAGTTCGAAACCTTCACTTCGAGATCTTCTTTGGGCTCAACGTAGTCTGCGACACCGCCGTTGTCTGCCGCGAGTTTGTCCAACAATGAAGTATTCACATCATATCCAACGCCAAACGTGAACAATCGAACGCCCGGTTTGATCGCTTTATGAATGTTGTCGATGATTTTCGTGACGTTCGTCTCGCCAACAGTCGGCAAACCATCAGTCAAAAACACAAGCATCTTAGGACGATTGCCGTCCCCGAATTGACTCAACGAGGACAGCAGAGACTGATTGATGTTTGTGCCGCCTACTGGTCGAAGTTCCTTCACAAATGCTTCACCACGTTGGCGACCGGCATCGTCGGCAGCAATCAAACCCGTTTCCATCAAATGCTCTTCACCGGCGAACGAAACTATGTTGAAGCGATCTTGCGGTCTCAGGATTCTAATGCCGTACAACAAGGCTGCTCGCGCCTTTTCCATCTTCCCTTCTTCAGCCATTGAACCCGACGTGTCAACGACGAACACGATGTCTTTGGCGGAGTACTCCTGTTCCGACCAATCGTCTTTAGGCGAGATCATGAGCAGGAAGTAACCATCGCGACCCGCCTCACGATGCGTCAACAGAGTCAGACCAAAGTCATCTTTCGAGACTGTATAGAAGAGTTGAAAGTCCTGAGGTTCTTTGCCACGTTCACTTTCAAATGAAACCAGGGACTGTCGATCACTTTTATGCTTGACATCAATGGCGTGCGTTGGGGAGTAAACGTTCCGTAGCGGGTCTTTACTTTCGATGTCGATGCTGCCTGCAACCGATCCGATCTGTGTAAATTGACGACCCGTGCCAAGGGGATACCGGTACGCAACTGTGCTCGATTCAGCTCGTATAACTTGCGTATACGTCAGTTCTAATTTCTTGTCTGAATGAGGAGGAATAGGAAAGATGCTGGCCTGGAAGAGGTCTTTGCCTGCGTACTCGAGAAGGCCAGGGTCTCGCTGACGTCTGACAATGTCATCGTAGATTCGTCTTGCTTCCTCGCGCGAGCGAACTTCACCAACTAATCGGCGATCGCCATCCCAGATCGCAAATTCTGCTATCGCAGCTGACTCTGGAATTGGAAAGAAGTATGTACCTTCAAGTGTAGCGTCCGTGTCATTGCGAAAAACCTGTTCAACGTGCGTCGTGGCTACTTGAGACCGAATCTGTGCGTCTATCTTGATCGACTTCACTGGCAACGAGCGAGGCATAACGGCTGGTCGTGAAGGTCCTGGACAGCGTCCACATGGTCCCGGGACGATGACGCCTTGGGCATGGGCAACAGCGGTTAGACTCGCGAAAATTACCAATAAAAAGAGCGGACGGAGCATCGATATTCGCATTGCAAATTCTCCGAGACGAGTTCAAAAACACCTTTCGGCATGTTTAGAACGGAACTTTGGATGGTTCTTGCGTAATTCAGCCAGCCGTCTCAGTAAAGTTCACGCAAACGGCGATTGAAGATAGCCATCGAAATGGCGACAAGCGCCACAACCGTCCCACCAACTGCCAAAGTGTGCGGCGCGCCAAACCGGTGCGAGGCCCAGCCTGCAATGATGTTGCCAAATGGCATCGTACCCATGAACGATAGGATGAACATGCTCATCACTCGACCACGCATACTGTCGGTGACCAACTGTTGAAGAAGAGTGTTAGTAGTAGCTACGGAAACAACAAGGGCGAAGCCGAGTCCAAACAAAAAAGTTAACGAAATGATCAGGTGAGTGGAGAGTGCGAAGATAGTTACACAAATACCGAAGGCGATTGCTCCTATCAGTACCAGCCAGCCTTTCTTTCTGATCTCGCCAAGGTAGGCAACCAGTAATGCACCGCAGAGAGCACCGCAGCCGGCCGTGCTCATCATCCACGCAAGTCCGGTCTCTCCCAGTTTGAAAATATCTCGAGCATAGATCGGGACCATTGCAAAATAGGGTGCACCGAAAAAACTATTGACGGCTGAGAGGATCAGAAGAGAAAAGACGCGTGGCCGTTTTTTAACGTAACGCAGACCCTCGACGAGTTCCCGCCAGACTACTTGCGGGTTTTTTGCTGGAGGCGCTGCGACTCGATTGATGATAGAACGTGGATCTAGTCGGACCATCACTAATGCGGCGATAACAGCAATAAACGACAGACCGTTAGCAAAGAAACAACCGGCAAGCCCAAAGAGCTTGAAGCCAACACCAAACATTGCTGGTCCAATAACACGTGACAGTTGGAACTGAGTTGAGTTTAACGCTATCGCATTCGCCAGATCCTCGCGACCCACAAGGTCGTAAGTCATCGCGAGATAAGAAGGACTAGCGAGTGCCATACAGCACCCCGTGAGAAACGAAAAGCCAAGCACCATCCAGCGATCAACAACGCCGGTCCAAACGAGCGTCGCCAAGCCAATCGCTGCCGCACCAGCTCCAATCTGTGTCGCAATAAGTAATCGACGGCGGTCGATTAAATCGGCAAACACGCCACCGATTAGAGTCAGGAAGAAACCCGGAATAGTCGCCATGAAGGCATCGAGTCCCAGCCAGAAGGCGGAGTTCGTGAGTTGGAGGACGAGCCAGGCTTGGGCGCCCGCTTGCATCCACGTGCCAACATTCGAGAGAAATGCGCCCAGCCAGAAGAGTCGGAAGTTTCGATGCGACAATGCTCGAAACATCTTAGAACCATGGGACACGCGAGTTCTTGGTGCAGTTGGTGAGATCGCTTCAATTGGCATGCGGAGATGTTCTTAACATCGACCGGCGTAAAGCACAAAGGAAGATTTAGTGAAAACTGAATTCAAGAACCCCGAGTACTAGAGATTGGATCAAAACCCGAGTTTGCTGTTGGCTTTCGTTCGTGTTAGTTCGTGTGATTCGTGGACCGCTCGTTCTCGGGTGAAAAACGGACTATCCACGAAATCGCGCGAACTAACACGAATATAAAGTGATAATAATTTTGATTTTGACTGTGACGTCGGGATGTCACTCAACTTTCTTTGAGTTGAGCTACAGCTGTGAACCATCATGACAAACTTACATTCAAATGTTTTAATTCATCATCACCCAAAAAACACCACAGGAGTCACACGTATGCGACCCATTATTGTCGTTCTCGCACTTCTGCTCTTTTCAGGAATCATCATGGGCCAGAACAGTGCTCAACCGACACCGGCTCAGCCGGTAACACCCGCAGCTAAACCCGACGACGTGAAATCTATCGATGCGATCATTGCCGCAGTTTACGATGTCATCTCAGGGCCAGCAGGGAAAAAAAGAGACTGGGATCGAATGCGGTCGCTCTTCATACCGGGAGCACGTTTAATTCCGACGAATGCACGCCCCGATGCGAGTTATGCTTCTCGCGTGCTCAGTGCCGACGAATATATTAGCCGTGCGGAACCGTTCTTTGAGAAAGAAGGCTTTTACGAGAGGGAAGTCTCGCGAAAGATGGAGCAATTTGGCCAGATTGCGCATGTGTTCAGCACTTATGAATCACGTCACGCGGCTGACGATGCGAAGCCCTTTCAGCGAGGAATCAACAGCTTTCAATTAATGAATGATGGAAAACGTTGGTGGATTGTCACAATCTTCTGGCAAGGGGAGGATGAGAAGAACAAACTGCCGGAGAAGTATTTGAAGTAGTGCTTTGTGCGTGGAGATCTGGGATCTCAGATCCACAAAGGAAAATCTAAGATCTCGCACGCCGCCACGCTGACAACGACCCGCCCTTGCCCCCACGCCGTTCACAAATAACCTCGGCGAGAATTGCAATCGCAACTTCTTCGGGACTCACAGCACCAATATCCAAACCAATTGGCGCATGAATTTTCTGTAACTGCTCTGGCGTCGCACCGGCGCCCCGCAATCGGTCGATAACTATAGTGGTGCGACGTTTACTTCCGATCAAGCCGACATAATCAGGATTGACCGGAACCACCGCGCGCATGCATTCCTCGTCTTCATTATGACCACGAGTCACTACCGCGACTGCAACCCCGTGACCATCACCAATTGCTTTACGCACCGCGTCGGTCCAGTTTTCAGCAACGAGCAATTCAACATTTGGCTGCGGAAATTTTTCACGCTTTAGGAATTCGGAACGATCATCAATAAGCGTGACATGATAACCAGTGAGTGCAGAGATTGTCGCGAGCGCAGCACCAACGTGACCCGCTCCACAGATCACCATGCGTGGTTCTGGCCGAATCCACTCGAACAATAACAATTCGTCACTTTGAAGCTGAGGTGCGAACTCCTGCACCGCTATCGTCTTAGCTTCTTGACGAGAATCAAGAAACAATTTCGCCTGACTGATCGCTGCGTTTCTTAGATCAGCATTGTCTAGGCTTCCCGTAACTTCGCCGGATTGCTCGACCAGAAGTTTGGCGCCCACGTTCTCACTACCCGAAATAATCGTGATGAGGACGCCAATCCCGCCACCTTCTAGAAGACGCGAGACAGCTCTGATGATTTGCTGCGGAGATGCGTGTTCCTCGTAGGCGTCCATCTTTGCAGTTGTCTTCGCTTATTTAGTTGAGGTCGGTTTTCCCCGGCCGATGACTGCTGCGGCGTGTTTGATTAGCCACATTGGACCGACAAGCAGATAGACGGGATTTTTGAAGAAGGCTGGTTGATTACCTTCGATGGCATGGCCGACAAACTGAAGAATCCAACCAACAATAAACATTCCCAACGCCCAACGCCACGCGAAGAAAAAGAGCGGCAACGACAGCACGATGAGAGGAATTCCAATCGAATGCGTGACTCGATTCAGCGGATGCTGGTGCTTGGATTTGTAATCGGCGACGTAGGACATTTTAGATCTTAAATCGTAGATCTCAGATTTTGATTCTCGAACTTTGTACTTTTGCTTTGACCTTTCATGGAAACCGACAGTCATAACGAGAGTCCAGCTTCAAGCACAAAGTTCATTTCACCATTCACGGTCGAATGAGTTCAACGAATATATCCATCGTCCCGCCACACACCATTCCTTCTTCACTTGCCTCTTCAGCAGTCAGCGAAAAGTGGTGCAGCGCAGATTTCCCTAAACGCATTGCCTCGCGCGCTTCGGCCCACACCTCAGCTTCGATACAGCCACCTCCGACCGTGCCGGCAACTTCACCATTCTGGAAAAACAACATCTTTGCGCCACGCTGCTGTGGAGTTGATCCTCGCGTGTGCGCAACGGTTGCAACTACCACACGTTCACCGCGCGCAGTTGCCTCACCAATCAACCGATATAGATCACTTTGTGGAATCGTTGACATAAAATTTGTATGCGATCAGAGAATAGCACGCTTAATGCTGGGACCGCAGGCGTCCTCACCCGCCGACCCGCGAAGAGTTCAACGTTGAGCTATCGGAAGTGATGCAGGCGAAGACGCCTGCGCTCCAAGCAATAAAGACGCTTCTCCCACGATTGAGTTATCATCCCGCGCGTTATGGCCACGACACCTTTGACTCATCGTCGCGTCTACGACCGACGCTTCTACATCACGGTTCTGCTCCTCTCCACAGTCACCGCGTCTGCGCAAACGGGCGCCCCAACAAAGATCACAAAAACGCGTGTAGATGTTCAAGGTCAATACGGACCTCTATTCATAACGATCGCCGGTCGCGAGCAAAAGATCGCGAATCAAGCGGAGGAAGCGTGGATAACCAACAATGGTCGCACCGTTGTTTATTCCGCACCTGATGGCGCCGGCGGTTTCGAGAATGAGGGACAGAGTCTTTATATCTACGACACGCGCACACGCAAACGTAAAAAGATCCTGTTTGAATACTACGGAGTTTTAAACGTCGAGGAGGTCGTTACGAGTCAGAAGAAGACAGCGTTGCTGGTCACAATGGGTGATGGAGGCCTGGGCGCAAATTATATCGCTGTCGTTGATCCGTTGCGGGGCGAGGTGTTCTTCAGAAGATTCGCCCGCATCTTGTCTCACACGAACGACGAAATGACACTCGGGTTTTACAAGGAACAAGATTGGGACCAACTTAATGACAATGGCGGCAATAAAGTGAAGCCATACAAAACCGAACAGCACAATCTCAATTCAATTCTCAAAGGGCGAGTGATCTTTAACAAGCGGGACCGTTAAGTCAGGCTTAGGTAGAGCTAAACAACTTGTTGAGTTCCATCGACATGGCAATATCGTCAAGCGATTCGAATGTTCCCTCCTCGTTGATCTCTTTTGCCGCACGCATAAACGCACTCCAGGCGACACGTGCCAGCGCCGATCCAACTGAAAGTCGTCTGACGCCCACGTCCTCGAGTTGTCGAAAATTCAGGTCCGGACCTGACGAAGAAACAAGTACATTTACCGGCTTGGGAGAAACTGCTTTGACGATGTCACTGATGTAATCGATGTCGCGAACACCCGGCGCATAAAGACAATCCGCACCTGCATCTGCGTAAGCTACCAAACGCTCGAGTGCAATCTTTCGAGCGTCAGGATGCTTGACGAGCCACGCCTCACAACGCGCCGTGAGGACCACTGGCAAGCCCGATTTGTTGATCGCTTGGCGTGCCGCCTGGATCCGCTCGACACCCAAATCGAATTCGTAGAGTGGAGCATCAGCTTTTCCAGTCGAGTCCTCGATCGATAAACCTGCGACTCCCGTTTGCACACATAACGAGACGCTGTTTGCGACTGCGTGCGGTTCATCCACGTAGCCATTCTGAAAGTCAGCGTTGACGGGAAGCGAAGTTGCGCTGGCAATATCTCGCACATGAGCCAACATAATTTCGAGCGTCATACCTGCATCTGTTAACCCACGCGTCAAAGCGAAACCCGCTGATGTCGTTGCGAGAGCTTTGAAGCCGAGGTGCTGCAGATAAAGCGCAGAGCCGGGATTCCACGGATTCGGCAAAATGAAACAACCGCTTTCATGCAGCTCGTGAAATTGTTCAATTCGTTTGAGTTGATTTTCGTGCGTCATAACTAAATATTTCAGACTTCAAGCTTCTTAAGATAAAGCCTACAAACATTTCCTGATGCGACCTTGTTTCCCGCGAGTGAGCGAATATGACCCCACACTTTCATTGTTGTCAGTGAAGGTGATTGTCAGAATCATTGTTCCATTCTGCACCCGTCCGACGTAACGAACAGGGCGACTCTCAGGCATGCGATCCAGACGAATTGGACCACCACGCTCAGGCGTAAAGGTTCCGGGTAAGTCGAAGCGGTCGTCGGCATCGGTCTTGAAAGACCCGGAGATCTCGCCGTGCGCACAGTCGAACTCGACGGTGCCATGCTGCGAAGCAAATGTCATATGAATACCGTCGCCGCCCCAAGTATCTTTATCCTGTTGCTGAGAGTCGAGATTCATGTTGCTCATTGCAGTTAGTATTTCACTGACACCTAGCACTTCAATAATCAGCGCCGTCGTGGGAGAATCGAATCATGAACAACAAGGAAATAACAAGTTGCCCAAGCTGTCAGCAGTCTCTCGAGCCCGGGTATATCGTCAGCATCTCCGGCCTACATTGGAGTCCGAACAAAGATATTGGCAAACATTTCGTACCTAACATGAAGACGGATCTTATGTATCCCGAAAACGAAGGTGCCTTCCTGCAAAACCCACGGTTTGCTGCATTCCGTTGTCGAAGTTGCGGCATCGCTGTCATCAGTTATTCCAAATGAAGCTGAATGGGTGCATGGAGCTCAGCTACTGTATTGCACTCAGTAAGAAATGAACCAACCGAATCAACTGGCCAATTCGGAGTCTTCCGGGTCAGAATCGAGGCATGAAATTAGGGAACCGCGACCGGATGCCAAGGTCAATTTGTCCTGTGCGTT
>PSRF01000192.1 GCA_003175865.1 Blastocatellia bacterium | reverse complement strand
AAAGTATAGCTTTAAAGTCTTTTAGAATGAGTCGTTTACGAGCGGCTGGTCCCAAAAGCCTGCGGAGACTAACATACAACTTTGGATTCGATCAAGCGACTGGTCGGAATAAAACAGACGTATTGCCCATGCTACCAATTTCCCCGGGATGACTTGGAAAGCGCGTATGGTGTTCGGACAATCTCAAGTTGTGATCGCAGCAACCGAGTAACAGACACTGAGCGTCCCGGCGGTTAGACTTCACATTATCGACGCAGTCCCAAAACCCAAGAGTCGCCAGGACTTGACCAAGAGCTCGCGCCGACATCGCTTGTCGCGTCGGGTTGGCCCGTTTCTTGACATAAACTCAATCGACTATTAGTCTTGGCCCTTTCGTTTAGAGGAGAAACTCACGACTATGTCAAAGCGAACGTTTCAGCCTAACAATAGACGACGAGCAAAGACACATGGGTTCCGAGCTCGCATGGCCAGTAAGAACGGCAGGTTGGTGCTAAAGCGTCGGCGGGCCAAGGGCCGCAAGCGTCTGACACCGGCCCATTACTAAGCGCTGAGTTTAATGCACGCCATTTTGCGTGATCCAGACGAGTTTCAACACGTCTACCGAAACGGTAAGCGCTACGACGGCGTATTTATAACCGTGTTCGTTCTTGATAATCAGGGTCAGCGGCATCGCATTGGTGTCACGGCGTCAAAAAAGGCGATTGGAAATGCCGTGCAGCGGAATCGCGCCAAACGTTTGCTTCGAGAAACCTTTCGGTCGAGCGCTTCCGTACTAAGTTCGCTATCGGGTCGTTACGATTGGGTATTGAATGCGCGAGCGAAGGTGCTGAATGAGAAATTAGACGCTCCGTTGCGGGAGTTCGGTGAGATCGTAGCCAAGGTCGAAAAATCCGAGCTGTTGTGAGCTGTAAGTAAGTAGACGTGTGAAGACAGTTCTGATTTCATTTCTTAGATTTTACAAACTGGCGGTCTCGCCTCTGTTACCTCCTTCTTGTCGATTCGTTCCTACCTGCTCGGAATATGCAATTGAAGCGATTGCTTCATATGGAGCGGCGCGAGGAAGCCTTTTAGCTTTACGCCGATTGTTGAAGTGTCATCCCTTTCATCCAGGCGGATACGACCCCGTTAAGTAATCAAAGGTTCATTTATTGAAGTTCTACTATTGTTGAAATGCAGCAAAAACGACTGATACTGGCACTAGTTCTCTCGTCAGCCATACTGTTTCTGTGGAGTTACTTCTTTCCGCCGGTTAAACCCCCTCAGAACAACCAACCAAATGCGGGAGCGAAGGCTTCGCCCACAGCCACTGTTAATTCTTCAACGTCTCTTCCGGCTGCTCCGGCTCCATCCGTTAGCTCGCCTGCAAATAGCAACGCACCGCATCGCATCGTCACCATCCGGACGCCGCTCTACATAGCCAAATTCGATAACCAGGGTGCCGAGCCGATCAGTTGGATTATTCTAAAGAACAAGAAAAGCGGGCGAGCGATCTACTCTGTTGGAGGAACTAAGTCTCATCCAGTCCCATTAGAGTTAATTTCTCCCGAAGGATTACATCGCCAGCCAAGATTGGTTCCACTTCAAGTTCAAACCGGCGATAGTTCCCTCGACACCAGTCTGCAGTCTTCAACTTATAGAGTCGACGGACTAGACCAGCCTGGTGGCGATGCAGATGTCAATCTCTCCGCCGGCCAGAAGAAGCAACTAACGTTCGTTTTGAATGGTGAAAATGGCCTCACAGTACAGAAGTCAATTTTGTTTGACGCTGACGAATATCACACAGATTTGAGTCTCGTTGTGAAACGTGGTGATCAGACGGTTCCGCAAGCAAAGCTTACAGTTGGACCAAGCATCGGTGATCAGGGTGTGGTTAAGCATACATTCTATTCCGTAGCTCCCGAAGCGATTTCATTTGTTAACGGAAAAGTCGAGCGCCACCCCGCTGCAACGATCAACACAAACAAGAATAGTCCGGACAAACTTGTGATTCCGGGGCCGGTCGATTGGGCTGGCGTCGGCGATACTTACTTCAGCATGGTCGCGATTCCCGAACGTGGGACGGAGGGACTTGAGTATCGAACGACCGCTTACGAGCGGGAGGTCAACGGCAAAAAGGAGAAGGCCTATCTAATTACGGCGCTAGTCCCTGTACCTGTTGATGGAAGCCACTCAATCATCTATTCCGGGCCAAAGGACCATTACCTGCTTACCGAAGCGAGTAAGGAAATCACTGGTCTCGCACATCGACAGATCGATCTTGAAGGGACGATCGATTACGGATGGTTGTCCTGGCTGTCTCGTCCATTGGCTGTGCCCATTCTTTGGTGCATCAACTTTCTTTACAAGATCAGCAGCAGCTATGGCGTCGCGATCATTCTGTTTACGATTCTCGTTTACTCGCTCTTTTTTCCGTTGAAATGGCGATCGTCGAAGGCGATGAAGAAGGCGCAGAGACTAGCGCCTCAGATGAAAGAGCTGCAGGAAAAAATGAAGGGCATAAAACAGAACGACCCTCGATTGAAAGAGCTGCAAATGGAGCAGCTGCGATTAATGAAAGAGGGGAATCCGCTTGGCGGTTGTTTGCCGTTACTGATTCAAATGCCTTTCCTGTTCGCATTGTACCGGGCGATAACCATATCGCTTGATTTCAGACAAGCCAGTTTCCTGTGGTTACCAGATCTATCGTCGGGTGACCCTTATCACATTCTTGAAATACTTATGGCTGGAACGATGATCGTCCTTCAGCTGATCACGCCAGCACCCTCAGCAGATCCTGTTCAGAGAAAAATGATGGCGATCGGTATGCCGGTGTTTATGCTGTACGTGTTGTGGGGTGCGCCTTCAGGTCTGTTACTCTATTGGCTCGTCGGGAATATCGTCGGATTCAGTCAGCAGTTCCTGATTAACAATTGGACCAAGACAGACGACGTACCTCCCTCAGATGAGAGCGCAGCAGGAGTCGGAGCTAAAAAGAAGAAGCCGAGCAATCCTTTGGTGTCTCGTGCTTGAGCAATGAGGTGAGTTTTATGCAGGACAGTTCCATATCTGAACAAGCCGTTCAGTTTCTCGAAGAGCTGTTTGACGGCACGAGATTGCAACTAAACGTGAAGGTAAAGCACGGTGTGTCTGGTGAGATCTTAGACATGGATGGGCCAGACGCGGAGTTGTTGCAAGCACAGACTGGTGAGATGCTCGAAGCTTTACAACATCTCCTCAATCAAATTTACTCTCGAGGTGCCGGTAGCAACAGAATTGTTTGTGACGTTCATGGGTTTCGAGCAACCAGGGAGGCTGAACTTCAAGCGATGGCGAATCACGCCGCGACTCGAGTTCGCAATACTGGTATCGCTTTTACGTTTGAACCAATGAGTGCGAACGAACGAAGAATTATTCACCTCACGTTGGCAGACCAGGAAGACCTCTTCACTGAATCGATCGGTGAAGGTAATGATCGCAAGTTGAAAGTTGGGCTCAAAAAGCCTCGTGCGAAGTAGAGTCGCTCCTTCAGTATTACTCTCCTCTCAAGCGTTACTGTTTTTCTGACATGAGCACGATAGTTGCACTTTCCACTCCGCCCGGATCAGGCGCGTTGAGTGTTGTCCGACTCAGTGGGACCAATGCGTTAAAGATCCTCAAGCGCTTAACTTCAACTCTGGATTTCACGCCAAGGACCGCAACTCTAACGAAACTACATCATCCCGATAGTAACGATCTGATAGATGAAGTAATTGTAACGTTCTTCGAAGCACCTCACTCACTCACAGGGGAGGACGTTGTTGAGATCAGTTGTCATGGATCACCTTCGGTTGTGCGCCAAGTCATAGATGCTTCGCGAAATTTGGGAGCGACACTCGCTGGTCCAGGTGAGTTCAGCTTGAGGGCGCTGTCGAACGGAAAGATGAACTTGGCCCAGGCGGAGGCGATTCGAGACCTAATTGCTGCACGAACTGAGACTGCCGCAAAACAAGCTGCAAGACAAGCGACTGGCGAGTTGTCTAAACGTCTAGCGGAGTTCAAGACAAGATTGCTTGACGTAATAGTCGTATTGGAGTCCGCTGTGGAATTCGTAGAGGACGATTTACCTCCAACACAAACGAACCAGATAAAGGAGTGGCTCCTCTTCGTTCTAAGTGGAGTTGGAGCTTTGGCAGAGAGTTACCAGTCTGGTCATCTCTTGAGGGATGGGATTCAAGTAGCAATCACCGGGAAGCCAAACGTCGGTAAGTCCAGCCTATTCAACAGTTTAATGGAGAGGGACAGAGCAATTGTAACCGCTGTACCAGGTACAACTCGCGATACCCTATCGGAGACAATAGACGTCGGAGGAATTCCCGTCGTGTTAACTGATACAGCCGGGCTCAGACAAACCACCGATGACGTGGAAAGTTTGGGCATTGAAAGAGCATACCGAGCACTCAATGAGGCCGACGTCGTGCTCCTCGTAGTTGATGGTTCAGTAAACGCAGATTGGCATGAGGCCGGTTTGAACTCGTTCGATCACAAGACCCAGGTGGTTGTTAATAAGATCGACTTGGTCCAATACGGTCACAGCGATCTGCCGCAGGGCATTCTTGTTTCAGCAAAGACGGGTGAAGGACTTGATGACTTGCGGGCTGCTATACTTGGGGCGTTCCGAGGGTCTGCAATTCAAGCGGATGGCTTGCTTGTAACCAATGCTCGCCATCACGAGCACTTGCAACAGGCGAAAATCGAAATCAAAGAAGCGCTCGTGGCGCTAGATGAGCATCGCAGCGAAGAGATGATTCTCGCGCCGTTGCATAACGCTCTTAGATATTTAGGCGAGATTACGGGAGAGACTACCACTGAGGCGATACTCTCACAGATTTTCGCGACGTTCTGTATTGGTAAGTGACAAATGGGATACGACGAAACATTTGATGTGTTAGTGATCGGTGCCGGTCATGCTGGATGCGAGGCGGCAGCCTCCGCTGCGCGACTTGGCGTCAGTACTGCATTGGTGACACTCAACCTGGATCTGGTCGGTCAGATGTCCTGCAATCCCGCGATTGGCGGTATCGCCAAAGGTCACATCGTTCGTGAGATAGACGCGCTCGGGGGAATCATGGGCCGCGTGATAGATCGGACGGGGATTCAGTTTCGATTACTTAATCGATCGAGAGGGCCGGCGGTGCAATCCCCTCGAGCACAAGCCGACCGAAGTCTGTATCGAAGTGAGATGCGTCGCGTCTTAGAGGGACTCTCTGGTCTTTACCTTCGTCAAGGAAAAGTAGTTGATCTGATCGTTCGTGAGAACAAAGTACGTGGAGTAGTGCTCGAAGACGGACGCGAATTCTCAGCGAAGGCAGTAATAGTCGCAACGGGAACATTTTTGAATGGCCTAATTCACACCGGCAAACGTACATACAGCGCTGGGCGGGCGGGCGAGCCCGCCTCCATCGAATTGGCCGAGTCGTTTAAGAAGTTGGGCTTCCCAGTTGGACGACTGAAGACCGGAACGCCTCCACGCCTTGATGGTCGCACAATCGATTGGTCTGCTTTTGAACCACAACCTGGAGATGTGACTCCAGTTCCTTTTTCGTTCTCTACCGACATTCTCAGTCAACGGCAGATCCAGTGTCATATAGGCTACACAACGCAAAGTGTTCACGAGTGTATCCGACGTAATCTCAGTGAGTCACCACTGTACTCCGGCAAGATTCGCGGCATCGGTCCTAGATATTGTCCGTCAATAGAAGACAAGGTTGTTAAGTTCGCCGAAAAAGAGCGGCACCAGTTGTTTTTGGAGCCGGAAGGACACGACACAAACGAGGTTTATCTGAACGGCTTTTCCACCTCGTTACCGGCAGAGCTTCAGCAGGAACTCGTTCACATGATCCCGGGCTTGGATGAAGCACAGATTATCCGACCCGGCTACGCGATCGAGTATGACTTCGTGGATCCGAGAGAGTTGGGACCTGACCTACAGACCTCGCGAGTATCTGGACTGTTCCATGCAGGTCAGATCAACGGCACAACAGGCTACGAAGAAGCAGCATGCCAGGGTCTTATCGCGGGTATCAACGCTGCGTTGCACGTACAAGGTAGGACGGCTTTCCGGGTCACAAGGAATGAATCGTACATCGGGGTCCTTGTTGAAGACTTGATCAAACAGGGCGTGGATGAACCTTACCGGATTTTTACATCGCGAGCTGAAAACCGATTGTCCCTTCGTTATGACAATGCAGATGAACGTTTGTCTGAGAAGGGAAGGAGGCTCGGCTTGGTTGGAGATGTGGATTGGGATCGGTACAACGCTCGACAGCATAGGCTAAATCGGCTGAGGTCCGCATTGGACGAAATCAGCCTGAAGCGCGCTGACGTCCGGTATGCCGCGGTGGCTGCAGTTCTGAACTGCGAGCTAGGCGACAAGGTAACGCTCGCTCAACTGGCGAAGAGACCAGGCGTCACGTCGGAACTGATTAAGTCTTTGTTGCCCGAGGATCTACAACGCGAAATGGGAGAAACCGACCTGTCTACGGCGCTAGCTGACTCGCTGTATGCTGGCTATAAGAATTCGTACCAAGCGTCGATAGACCGCCTCTTCCATCATGACGGCCTACGCATACCCAAGCGGATGTCGTTCGGCGGAATTAGCGGGTTATCAAACGAGATCGTGGAAAGACTTGAGCGAGCGAAACCCATGACATTCGGGGAGGCACGCAGAATACCTGGTCTTACGCCAGCCGCACTTTCGGCCCTGTTGGTTTACCTGGCCGCAAATCAACACGCCGCGTAATGTTTCACGTGTCCCATTCAGGATCCTCATTATTACCAAGGGTGAAAAAACGCATCGATCCTTTCGTCCTATAGCCGCGTCGAACTGTGCTGTGTTAGTTTACGCGCAGTCCTCGATTGGGAGTTCAACCACGTGATACATGGCTAAGGTCGTAGCCGTAGCAAATCAAAAAGGCGGTGTTGGTAAGACGACTACCGCCGTAAACCTCGCCGCCGTTCTCGCAAAACGAGGCTTCTGTGTCTTGTTGGTAGATGCCGATCCTCAAGGCAATGCCACCTCTGGAATTGGTGTTCAGCGAGGGAGCTTTCGAAAAGGGCTTTATCATGCAATCGTCTTGGACGAACCATTATCGTCCCTCACGCTAAGAACCGAGTTTCCTTCACTCGACGTGGTGCCCGCGAATCGGGATTTAGCGGGTGCGGAAGTCGAGCTCGTCGACATGGAGCGTCGGGAGTTCCGGCTTCGTGAGGCTCTGTCCGCCGTCGAAGCTGATTACCACTTCATCATCATAGATTGCCCTCCGTCCCTGGGCCTTCTCACGCTGAATGGACTAACCGCAGCGAAGTCCCTGCTCGTTCCAATTCAGTGCGAGTATTACGCACTCGAGGGCGTGACTGAGTTGTTCGATACCCTGGCGCGCATTCGACGAATTCATAATCCAAGCTTGTCTGTCGAAGGCCTCCTCCTGACGATGTATGACGAGCGCACCAACCTATCTGCTGCAGTCGCTAAAGACCTAAGGGACTTTTACGGTCAGCAAGTTTTCAAGACGGTAATACCGCGTAATGTTCGGTTAGCGGAAGCACCAAGCTATGGCAAGCCAATCATTGCGTACGATCCGCAATCAAAAGGGGCCGACGCGTACACACAATTAGCCAAGGAGATCGTAGATGAATCGCAAAGCGCTGGGTCGGGGATTGGGAGCGCTGCTGTCCTCGGACCAAATGGTCGACCGACAACCTGAGCCTAATGAAATACCGATGGATCTGATCGATCCAGGACCCATGCAGCCCCGAACTATGTTTGATCAAGCCAGTCTGGAGGGCTTGGCGGAATCAATAAAAAACCACGGAATTGTGCAGCCGATCCTTGTTCGTCATCAGGGGCGCCGGTTCGAGTTAATTGCGGGGGAACGCCGCTGGCGAGCGGCGGGTCTTGCCGGATTGACCACCATTCCAGCGGTAATCAAAGACGTTGAAGATAAAGACCTCCTCGAGATTGCGCTGATTGAAAACATTCAACGTGAGGACCTGAATCCAATAGAGGAGGCGCAGGCTTATAAAAAACTAATTGACTCGGTGGGTCTCACACAAGAGGCGCTAGCGGAACGAGTCGGTCGTGATCGATCGTACATAACGAACTACATACGTCTCTTGCGTTTGCCTGATGACCTCCAACAGTTAGTTATGGAGAAGAGGCTTTCTACTGGCCACGCGCGTACACTGCTTGGTCTAGCACATGTGGACCAGCAACGAAGAGTCGCTCGACAAGTTCTGGAATCTGATCTGTCGGTAAGAGCAACAGAGCGGGCTGTCAGGAAGTTGGTGGACGGCACGCCTGGCAAGCCGCCCAGTCGAGTGCGACTGGCGGATGCAAACACGCGCGCAGCCGAAACAAAGCTAAGGCGAGCATTCGGCACACAAGTAAAGATTCTGCAGACCGAAACGGGGAAGGGCAAGATCGAAATCAGCTTTTTCGATGACCGAGACTTGGATCGACTCTACTCACTGTTGATGAGCCTCCCAATAGTACAAACGACATCTGCCTAACGCCTGCTGAT
>PSRF01000113.1 GCA_003175865.1 Blastocatellia bacterium | reverse complement strand
GTGTTAGCTATGCGACTGACCAATCAGACGTTCGCCAAACCGTCGAACGAGTGTTTCAGCAACTCAAGTCGAGAGACTACGGTGGACTTTACGACGTTCTCCCATCTTCTTCGCGAGCCAGGATGTCGCGTGATCGGTTTGTGAATGCGTTACAGCGTGCAGAGGATATTTACGAGCTCGATCGACTCGACATTGGCGCAATCAAAGTATCCGGTAACCTGGCAGTTGTCGACACGGTTTTGTATGGGCGCGTCGTCAAGCCATTACAAGCAGAAGGAAAGATTGTCGTGCAACAATACCTTGTAAAGGAAGACGGTCAGTGGCGAGTTGCCACCGGCGATCAATCTACGGTGAAGAAGTTCCTGGCCAATAATCCTGGCTTCAGTAACGGCTTCAAAATCCGGCAGCCTCGCGTTTTTGTGAAGCAGAATGGGAGTTGGGTGGAGTTCGTGCCGCCCGGCAGGAGCCAACGAAAAACCTAGCTGAGGATTTGCAGGTCCTCAAATGAGAGTTGTGCATCATCCACTTGTTCTTCGTACTCGCCGTGGCGGATGCGGTAGCGAGGTACTTCGAGTGCTTCACGTACGGCATCAAGATGAAAACGGATAATGCGCGGGGTCAAACGAACAGAAGGGATGCGACGTTTTCGTGCGAGGCGTCGCACGGTCGCCTCACTCACTTGTAAGAACTGTGCAAGTTGCCTCGCTGTCAGAAACTCTTCGCGATCTTCCATGACGGGTTGAACTCGATCCTAATGGAATTCCTGCGGTTGCGCCAAGATAAAACACTTTTCAGGGTTCACGGTTTTCGCGGCGGAAGAGACAAAGCAACTCGATAAATAGCCGGTCCGTCAATCTCAACATCCTTACTAATCGGATCTACTCCTTCTATTTTCACACTCACCCGGTACTTTGCTGGATCGGGCGCTAACCGAAATTTGAAGCTGCCAGTTTCAGTGGTGATACGGCCATCGATCTTTTTTACCGAGCCATCCTCAAGAATCTTTGCGAGCTCAACCTTTGCGTTCGGGACACTCCGCCCTTCAGCCGTGAAGACGCTTCCGCCAATGAATGCGATTGTCCCTTCATCGATGGTCAATATCAGTCGATCGCCAAGTGTGCGCGTCTTGCCGGCTTTTACTTCTATCTCTTCCATCGTACCAACACTCAAGCCAGGTTTACGTAAGGTGACGCCATAAATTCCGGGCTGCAGCCGCGAAATGAGGAAGTCGCCATTTTTGTCGGTCGTTCCCCGGGTAACTTCTTTTTCGCCACGCCTCACAATCACCGTTATCCCAGATGGTGTCCCCGTTTCAACCCGCACTTTTCCTTTGATTGCGCCCGTGCTCTTTTCCTGAGCTGCGGCACTCCCACTCATGAGGACAAGAATTATCACCACCAAAAATGCTTTATTGAATCTCAAAACGGGACCTCCACGTATACATAGCCGATTGCGCGCGTCGTTTCCTGCATCTTACATCTGATACGGCTCGCAGCGCACGGCGTCGGCAATGGGATGACACTCGCGGTGGTGTGGCGGTGGTGTGGTGGTTAAGCCATCTTTGAAGACGACAACAAATTTTGTTTTCGTATAATTACGGCAATTTTTAACAGTCGAAAGTTGTCTTAATGCTCTTGAGATTTTGCACGCCCCGAACCTTGACTAGACTAACTCTAGCCTGCGTTATTCTCCTCCTTGCGGTCATCTGTCTTGCGCAGACGCCCGCTCCGCAAACCCAACGTCCAAGGAAGGTTTACCCTGACGAGCAGGAACCAGCCGAAGTTGTTCGCTTTGATACCGACCTTGTTTCGGTTGACGTCACAGCAACGGATCAGGATGGACGCCCGGTTCGAACTCTACAACAAAACAACTTCAAGGTTTTTCTGGATGGCACCGAACAACCGATCTCGTTCTTCCAGGTAGAGAGACGTGAAGGAGAGACTCGCCCGCTTGCAGTCGTTTTTACGTTGGACGTTTCAGGTAGCATGACTGGCGAAGAGATGAATCGACTGCGAATGGCACTGCAGTCATTTTCAAATCAGCTCGCTGGTAAGTCGGTCATGTACGCAGTGATGAGTTTTGGCATGCGCGTCAAGACTCTACAAAACTTCACCACTGAACCAACCAAGCTCGACGAAGCAATGGAGCGTATCTCTCGCGACGCACAGAATGGGCTCTCTACTCACGCATACGATGCGGTAGACGACGCGATTAGGTTATTAGTGCGTCACGCACCGAGAACGCGTGAACGCCGATTGATGAGACGCGCGGTGCTTGTTGTGACTGATGGATTTCCTGTCGGGGATACGGTGGCGCCCGAAACTGTAATCGAACGGGCCAACGCGGCAGATGTCAGTGTGTTTGTAGTTACTTTGCCCTCTTACTCACGTGCGTTCATTTCCGGTGATCAAACGCCGTTGCCGACTCCGCTTGACGTGAGTGGTCTAGCTGAGATGACAGGTGGAAGAAACGTGTACGCGAATGAAAGAGATTACGGACCACTCTTCAGGTCACTTGCAGAAGAGGTAAGTTCTGCATATGTGCTGGCTTTCTATCCTCCGGAAGTAAAACGACGTGACGGGCAGTTACACACTCTAAGAGTCGAGGGACCTGCTGGATTGAAGTTACGTCAGAGCCGAACGGAGTATCGCGCACCGAAAAATCAGTAGTGAGTAACGGCTGAACAACTAGAGGATTGCCTGCCGTCAAGTCTCACCTTGTGTCGGGTTAATATTCGTCTTCGTCCTCGTCGTCGTCGTAACTATCTTCTTCAACGATATCGAGCTCTACAGGATCTAAACCGACGATCTCCAGGTCTGTTCCACATTCTTCACATGACACAATTTCGCCCTTATCGGTGTCCAAATCCACATGAACATCGGCATCGCATTCAGGGCAAGTTCCGGTCGGCACTGTTTCTTCCTCCCACGAGTTTTAAATACAGGCAGCGGTGATCCCGGGATTCTTGCGAGAGCCTCTACCTGTTCAGGAGCCGACAATCTAACCGCGACTGCGAGATTTTGCAACACTCTTTTTTATGCACGGAATGGACCAGCGAGGACACTGTCGTGACAGTTGCAACCAACGTGTAAAACCTTAAAACACAGGGGGCTCGGCCTACGTATTGCATCTAAGAGTCACGCAGCTTGTTAACGTAATATCGATGTGAAACGTCACTCACAATGGGAAAGGTTACCAACGTCTTAAGTCATTCCTGACGAAGCGAAAAAGGTTGCTTCCGTTCGGTCAATGTCAGACCTTGAGGTTAACTCTCTAAGTAAGGACAGGAAATGAGCAGTCAGAAATTTGCCCATCCAACAATTGCTCTCGCAATTTTGTTAGCAGTTTGCCCTTCGTCTACCGCAACTGCACAACAGAGGCGCCCGACCGTAAGTCGACCCGCAAAGAACACGACGCCAACGACAGCTCCTACGTTCGAGACACTGCTTGCAAAGGACAGTTACAAAATCTACGGAGAAATTAGAGGCGTAGGGCAGTTGATCCAATCGAATTCAGTAAGCGAATTGCTTGAACCAGTGATTAAACTTGCGGCGCCGCCCAAAGAATTTACAACTCTTTTGAAATGGCTTCACAGTCATGCCGACGCAGTGATGACATCGCGCATGCTGGTTGCCACCTCGCCCACAACTAAGAATGTGCCAGACATGTTAGTCGCCATAGAGTTTGGATCACCCGAAGATGCAACAAGATTTGAGCCTCAATTAAACGACTTTCTACCTCGAGTACTGCCAACTCCGACACCCAATCCCTCACCCACAAAGAGCAGTCCCATTGTCGATCGACAGAAATCAACACCTCCCTCACCTAATTACTATGTGCAGCGTGCGGGTTCGCTCATCTTTATTACCTCAACACCACTGGTGCTGAAGAATCTAAGACCTACTGGCAGCAAGTTGCTCACTGAAGATGCAAACTTCCGCGTCGCACACGACCGCTTCACCAGTGAACCTGTATTCGTCTTTGTCGATCTCACCAGTATCCAAAAGGAAGAAGAGGAACAGAGAAAGGAAGCCGAGAGGGCAGTAAAGAAACGGGAAGCCGAGCTGACCGTTGCTGAAGCCGCAGTTCCACAGAGCTCACCAGAAGCATCTCCTGATACTGGGGGTGAGTTCACGACAACGGAGACCAAGAAGGAGACCCTGGCTCCGGACATCTTGGGCCAAATAACGGATATTTTCGGCTCACAAGTGTTCAGTGAATCAACGAAATGGCCCGAAGCACTTGGTATCGCCGTCGCTCTCGATAATGAGTCGCTCGACGCACGAGTGTTGCTTGTAAATAGCCCGGGTGAAAAAAGTGATCCTGTTCCCTTCATGCCGATATTGATTCCTGGACCAGCAATTACGCCTGAATCACCGTCTATACTTCCTGCAGATACCGAGCTCCTGGTCACAATGTCTTTGGATATGGCTCTCGTTTACGCTGGACTAAACAAGCCCACCGCAGCTTCTGGCGAACCGGTTATTGGACAACCTGTGAAAGAGACAAACGACAGCCCACGGTTTGCCTCACTCGAGAAGAAGCTTGGAATAAATATCAAGAACGACCTGTTACCGCTCCTCGGGAACGAGGTTGTCTTCAGCATGCCCATCACGCTGCAGCCTTCACCATCGCCTTCGCTAGAACCTGCGCCGGAAGTTTCAGCTGAAACGAAGAAGCAGGTTGAGACTAAGCAGCCTTTTTCCGGACCAACGCCGGTGATCGCACTTGCGTTGCGCGACAAAGAGGGCATGCACCGATTGCTGCCTAAAATCATCGACTCACTTGGGTTTCAAGGGGCCAGTGCGTTCGGTCAAGCAGAGAAGCGTGGCGACTCAGAAATTGTTTCGTATGGCAACGCATTCGCCTACGCATTCGTTGGAGACTTCCTGGTGGTGTCGACCGACGTTGCTAGCACACGCCACGTTGTTGATTCGTACTTGAAGGGCGAAACGTTGAGTTCGGACCAAAGCTTTCGAAACTATACACGGTGGCAACCGCGACAGTTACAAGGGCAAGTCTACATTTCGCCGGCATTGATGGAGAGTTACAAAACATGGGCGCGTGAACCGAGCCAATTAATCAGCGAGCAAACACGCGAGTTCTTCAGTCGACTGACTTTCATCTCACAACCCGTAACTTACGCACTGTCAAATGATGGTCTCGGAACACTCCACGAAGTTCACATCCCAAAAAATCTCGTGTTGATGGCGATCGCGGGAATGTCGGGGGAGTCGAATCCGCCTCCAATGGTTGCGAATGAACGGTCAGCGATGAGTGCGCTTTACATGATCGCCAGCGCTGAAGCTGAGTTTAAATCGTCAAAGGGCAATGGTCAGTACTGCACACTCGATCAGTTGATGACTGAAAAGGATTACATCAAGAAGATTATCGAAAACAACGGGTACAAGATCGAACTAACCGTTACGGACAATAACCACTTCGAAGTGTCAGCAGTACCGGTTGAGTATGGGAAGACGGGCAGGATGTCGTATTACGTCGACGAAACAAACGTCGTTCGGTCTGCCGATCATGCGGGTGGACCAGCAACAGTTGCTGACAGACCGGTGCACTAAGGATCTCGTTCTATTTTCGGCGCTTCAAATTCTTGATTTCAAGGGGCTCCACTGGTTCGGCAAGTTGAAAGCCAAAGACTTGTGAGTAGAAATACAACTCGCTATCCAATGCTCGCTTTATATTTCCGGCCT
>PSRF01000035.1 GCA_003175865.1 Blastocatellia bacterium | reverse complement strand
GCGGAAACGCGTGCCAAGTGGAACGAATTTCTCGGCAGAACCTCACGCCGCTAAAGCGACTCATGTGAGCGAAAATGAAATACTTTATTACAGGCGCTGCGGGGTTCATTGGAAGTAATCTTGCCGACTGTCTTCTCAATGAGGGGCACGAGGTCGTGGGTTGGGATGACTTCTCGACAGGCCAGGAGCATTTCGTGGAGAATGCTTGCCGATACAAGAGCTACCAACTCATAAAAGGGGATAATCTTGACGTGGACGGACTTAAGTCTGCGATGAAAGGCTGCGAGCAAGTCCTTCACTTTGCTGCAAACGCTGATGTGCGCTTCGGGCTCGAACACCCGTCAAAAGACATTCAGCAAAACATGTTAGCTACATATCATGTGCTTGAGGCCATGCGGTCCAACGACATCAGAACGATCATTTTCGCCTCGACCGGATCAGTTTACGGTGAGGCATCAGTAATACCAACACCGGAGGACGCGCCCTTCCCAATACAAACTTCGCTGTACGGCGCTAGCAAGCTGGCAGGAGAAGGGTTAATAGAGGCGTATTGTGAAGGTTACGGTTTCCGCGGGATAATTTTTCGGTTAGTCTCGATTCTGGGCGAACGCTACACGCACGGACACATCTTCGATTTTTATCGACAGTTGTTGGATCATCCGGACCGCCTCGAAGTACTCGGTGACGGAAACCAGCGCAAGAGCTACCTGTATGTGGGCGACTGTGTTGCGGCAGTCCTGCATACGATGCGATTACGATCCAATGCTGAGAATGAGGGCGGAACCGAGATTTACAACCTTGGCACAACCGAGTATTGCCGAGTGGTTGACTCCATAGGCTGGATCTGCGCTGAACTCGGCCTTGTGCCAAAGATTTGCTTTACGGGCGGGCGACAGGGTTGGGTCGGGGATAATCCGTTCATTTTCCTGGATACAACCAAAATTCAGGCGACAGGTTGGCGTGCAAAACTAAGCATTCGTGACGCGGTAGTGCGGACACTTCAGTGGCTACGAGACAATCGCTGGGTATTTACCTGGTGTGTTAATTGACTGCCAATACCAAATCACAGTCATTCTCACACCGGGGGCAACTTTTATGAGTGTCACATCAGTCCCTTCCGTATCAAGCGGCCAATCTGGCGACCAAGGGTCCGAGGAGCAATCTTTTCGTGTCGCGCAGTGCCCCGTCTGCGGCGGCGATCGCGTGCATTACTCATTTTCACTGCGAACGGTGCGAGTAGTTCAGTGTAGTGATTGCAGCTTCAGCTTTTGTCCGGAATCGCGCTGCGTGCCCTCGCGGAATACACCTACGGCACTCGAATCGCGCGCGCGCCAAAACGGTTCGATCTCCGCTATCGTGAACAACTTAATCGAACGCCTGCCAATCAGCATCTCATCAGTTGAATTGGCTGATTGGCATATAGACGGAACGGTTCGCCTCACGCCATGGCGAAGCGATTCGATCAAACCGTTTACCGATCAGCTGAAAGACCGTGAGCAACAGCGAGTCATCGTTTCGGTGGGTCAGCTCGAAGCTTTCTGGAACCCGATGAAATCATTGAGATCTCTCTGCAGCCAAATGGAGAAAAACGATATCGCCATTTTCATCTTCTCGGACGTACGGCGTCTCGGTGCGAGCATTGGGACTCGAGAATGGGAGCGACTGATCGACGAACGCTCCGCGTATGTTGACTCGCAAACCGCAATTAAGGTCGTTTTTCGAGCAGGCTTTCGTACCAAAGGTGCGTTCCGGGTGGAACGAAGAATTTCACTTCTTTCCTGGTTGAACGGCAAATCCGATGAACGACCGCCAAAGACTTGGAAGCGCCGGTTGCTGCAGCTACTGCCACAACGTTTCCTAAGGCAGCTCCACGCCAAGGTCATCTCGAGCGATGTAGCTGTTGCTGCGATCCGCCGAGAATTAAAGGAGCCGTTGCTTTCTGTTATTATTCCGGTTTTCGATGAAGCTGCCACAGTCAAAACGGTTATAGAGTCAGTCCTGGGCATCCATTTTGAAGACGCTCAAATCGAAGTGATTGTAGTAGAAAGCAATTCCAAGGACGGATCGCGTGAGATTGTTCAAGATTACGCTAGTCATCCTCGCGTGACGTGCGTTTTAGAAGATTCCCCTCATGGAAAGGGACATGCGATTCGACTCGGACTCCGGCATGCACGTGGAGATGTGCTGATGATTCAAGATGCAGACCTGGAGTATGACTTCGAGGATTATTACTCGTTGATTGACCCTATCCTCCGAGGGCGGGAAGCCTTCGTCTTGGGATCACGCCACGGTGGCCGCAATCATTGGAAACTGCGCCGCTTTACCAAGCCATTGCTTGCCAAAGCGTACAATATCGCGCACGTCTTAGTCACGGCATACATCAATGTACTTTTTGGTCTGCGCTTGCGAGATCCACAAACGATGTTCAAGGTGTTTCGACGGGACTGCATAGAAGGAATCGACTTCTGCAGCAACTATTTCAACTTCGATTACGAACTACTACTTAAGATCGTTCGTAAAGGGTACAAGCCTCGCGAAATCCCAGTGAATTATCGATCAAGGTCGCACGCCGAAGGAAAGAAGATCCGGATGTGGCGCGACGCACCGCTGGGTCTTTGGACGATAACTAAATTACGGTTCACACCGCTTTCCAGCTTTCTCGCATTTGGTGAACCTGTCGAGTGATTGTTTTGCGTGTTAATCGTGTATGATAATCGTACGTTCTCCACTACGAATCTCGCTCGGTGGCGGGGGAACTGATCTGCCTTCGTACTATCGGAAGAACGGTGGTTTCCTGATTGCCGCGGCAATCGATAAGTATGTTTACATCACTGTCCATCGGAGATTTATGGATGGTTTCTTACTCAAGTATTCCCATTTTGAGGAAGTAGGCACGATCGACGAAATAAAGCACCCGATCATCAGGGAAGCACTCAAGTTGGCCAACGTACAGGAACGAAACCTAGAGATTGCGAGCATGGCCGATATTCCAGCGGGCACAGGCCTCGGGTCATCGGGCAGTTTCACAACCGCGCTGCTCAAGGCTCTGCACACGCTGCGCAAGGACCTTGTTCATCGGTCTGAGCTTGCCGAGCAGGCCTGTCATATCGAACTGGAAAAATTGCGCGAACCTATAGGTAAACAAGATCAATACATCGCCGCCTACGGCGGGATCACTTGTTTTGAGTTTCTGCCGGATGACCGGGTGCAGGCGTTACCCCTCAAAATCTCCGAACAAACTTTGCTCGAGCTCGAGGATAACTTATTACTATTCTTTACAGGTTACTCACGTTCAGCCTCAGAGATTTTGCGGGAACAACATGATAAAAGCACGCAATCCGAGGAAGCGATGCTGGAGAACCTGCACTTCGTAAAAGAAACGGGACGACAAAGTCAATGCGCGTTGGAAGGCGATGATCTACGCGAGTTCGCACGGCTAATGGATGTTCACTGGCAACGAAAAAAGGAACGTTCCGCCATCATGAGCAACGAGTTCATTAATGAATCGTATGATGCCGCGATGGCAAACGGCGCGCTCGGCGGAAAATTAATTGGCGCAGGCGGGGGCGGATTTCTGATGTTTTACGCCGAAGACAAAGCTCGCCTGCGTCATACAATGAGCAAGAGAGGATTGACGGAAGTGCGCTTCCGGTTTGAACCTGAAGGCACAAAGATTCTGATTCAGTGACGGAGCGACGTCGACAGATTGACTTGGTGAATTGGCCAGTGGCCATCCTTGCTGGAGGGCTTGCCACGCGACTCCGGCCGGCAACTGAGCAAACACCCAAGGCGCTGTTGCAGGTCGCAGGGGAACCCTTCCTAGTCCATCAATTGCGGCTGCTTCATTCGGAAGGCCTTCGCAAAATAGTGCTTTGCGTCGGCCATCTGGGTGAGATGATTGAGGCGAAGATTGGCGACGGAAACACGCTTGGCGTGCAAATTGATTATTCGTTTGATCCACCAACGCGTCTTGGAACCGGCGGTGCGCTGAAGCGCGCGCTTCCGAAGTTGGGCGACCAATTTCTCGTCATGTACGGGGACTCGTACATGCCGGTTGATTATTCCGACATAGTAGAAGCTTTCGTTTTGAGCAGGAAACCAGCTTTGATGACAGTGTTCAAAAACGAAGGCCGCTGGGGTGCGAGTAATGTCTGGTTTGAAGCTGGGGAAATTCGTCGGTATGACAAGAAAGTGCGCACACCGGAAATGCGCTACATTGATTACGGCATAGCCGTTCTCAGCGCGGCAGTGTTCGCTCCCTTTCCTGACAACGCGCCATTCGATCTGGCTGATGTTTACGCACGTCTCGTAGCGGAGAAGGAAATGGCTGCGTATGAAGTGAAACGACGGTTCTATGAGATCGGCTCGCCGAGGGGCCTTGCTGAACTTGATTCCCTATTGCGTAGCGAATCAGCTCCCACTCCGGCATGAGCTATTCGAAACAACATTTGCGCGAGGCGGCCGAAGTCCTCTCGAAACTTGACCCGGCGCTTTGCGAAAAAGCGGTGGAATTATTGGCAGCCTTGCGCACGCGCGGCGGCCGGCTCTTTGTCCTCGGTGTCGGAGGCAGCGCCGCGAATGCCTCACATGCGGTGAACGACTTCCGGAAGCTGGCAGGCATCGAGTCCTACGCGCCGACTGATAACGTGTCGGAACTCACGGCTCGCACTAACGACGACGGATGGACTTCTGTTTTCGCCGACTGGCTTAAAGGAAGCCGTCTGAGCGAAAAAGATGCGATCCTTGTGTTATCCGTGGGTGGCGGTAGCTTGGAAAAGAATGTCAGTCCGAACTTGGTTGCCGCGCTGCAACTAGCAGACGAACGAGGAAGCGCAATCCTTGGAATCGTCGGTCGCGATGGAGGTTACACCGCCGAGGTTGCAGACGCGGCGATTGTGATCCCGACGGTGAATATCGCAAACGTCACGCCGCATACCGAGGCATTCCAAGCGATCGTCTGGCACCTCTGGGTTTCACATCCCAAGCTGAAGCTCGCTGAGACAAAATGGGAAAGCATGAAATAGCGCAACGCGCAGTTTTTCTGGATCGTGACGGGGTGCTCAACCGGGCTGTGGTCCGCAATGGAATGCCCCACCCTCCGTCGGCGCTCAATGATTTCGAACTCTACGAAGACGTCGCCGCTGGCTGCGCGCGGCTGAAGGCGGCGAACTTCTTGCTGATCGTCATCACCAATCAGCCTGACGTCGGTCGGGGTATCCAGCGTCGCGAAACGGTCGAAGCGATGCATTCAAAATTGCAATCGACGGTTCCGTTACTTGATCGAATTGAAGTTTGCTACCACGGAGGAGAGCGTTACGGCCAGTCCTGCGATTGCCGCAAGCCGCGGCCAGGGTTGATTCTCCGGGCAGCAGCCGACCTAAATATTAATCTTAGAGAAAGTCACGTCATCGGCGATCGCTGGCGCGATATCGATTGCGCGCGCGCCGCAGGGTGTCGCGCGATTTTCATCCAGCGCGGTTAC
>PSRF01000427.1 GCA_003175865.1 Blastocatellia bacterium | reverse complement strand
CGAATGCTCTTTCAGAGTAACGCTGAGCTCAGGTCCGGTTACAGTTACGGTGTAACTAAGGACGGCCAGCGCTTCCTTATGAATACTCCAATCGAAAATGAAGATTCAACACCGCTCACGATTGTGCTGAATTGGACCAACGGACTTAAATCGCGGTGACCAGATTAGTGATGGATTTAACTCGGAGCGACAGAGGTGGCAAATCTTAGGGAACGGTTAATTGACCTCAGCGACATCTTCAGCGGGTGAGTTCGAACTTGGAAACATATCCTTGAACACCGCTCTCAGCTTCACGTGACCGTAGACCACTTCCAGATAAGTTCCAAACTGATGTAACAGATCTCTGTGATCGAGATCGCTTTCAATCGCTGTAATTAACGCTAGCGCGAGCTTTTCATAGCCACGCCAGTCTCGATACATCAAATAGTGCATGCTGCCATCGCGAAACTTGATTGCCTGTTCGACGAGATCTTTTAGCGCAGTCGCGCTATTTTCAGTCTGCGCAGTTTTAACAACGCGGATAAGCAACGCCAGATCATTGCACAAGATCAGCGACTGCCTGAGACGCACTTCAAAATCGTCGAATACACTGAGCGGATCGATCTTCGGATTTAAAACTTGAGCGAGCGTTATGAACGATTGCTGAAAACAATTTGCCAACAACCCGTGGGCATGCATGATCTTTCCATACACGACTGGGGTAGATTGATGCCTGATATCACTGGTCAACTCGCGCTCAAAGATTCTCTTCACATCGTGACTGATACCGTAGGAGATCCCATCCAACACTTCATGTAGTCTTGGGCTAAAGGCCTCAGGCACTTTAATGCGCGCCTCAATGAAATCGATGAGATAACGCAGTTCAAATTGGAGGACGTCGAGTATCGATAGGTTCTCCATTAGGGTATCGAGCTTTTGCAAATTCAGTTCAATCAGCGCCAGGCGGTCGAATACTCTAAGCATCTCCTCGAAAACTGTGCGTGCGAATTCCAGATCAACTTCTTCGCCGACATTCTCGAGTGCGACTTTTATCTCGCGCTGGAGTCGTCCCTTGAGTTCTTCGCTTAGGCCTATGATCGGGGTCGAGTCGTTGCTTTGAGTAAGCAGCTGCTGCAGCAACAATTCGTCATTGGGAACGATTTGTGTAGACATTAGTAATCTAAGCGAACATTCAAGCGAGCTTCGTGTGACTCGCCTCAAGGTGCTTGTGGAGAAGCCCTGGGAAGTCAGGTCAGACTTCGTTTTGCCCGTGGCTCGCTCAAGGTGGATTGGAGAATCGAGAATGAACGGAGTGTTGCGTAAGGCCTCCGTGGATTGATGCTCGAGGAACTTCCTCGACAGCCTCATATTAAAGCCCAGTTTTACACTGGCACAACTGTTTTCTTCAAATGGATCACGCCGCGCAGCTCTTCATACTAAATAGACGTGAAGTTTCTAACAACTAATTGAGATCCAGAGGTAAGGGGCAGACGACCACGTCACCGTATCCTAATAATAATCGGTAGCTCAACTGAGGCGCCATCATCGACATTCGAGACCGTGATTTTCCAATCTTCCCGCTCAACGGACGCCGGAAGTTTCACTGAGATTTGATTGAGCCACTGTCCTTTCTCAGTCACGTCAGTCACCTTCAAATCAATTGCTTCAATCGACCCGTTGAGCGTCACCTTTAGTTTAGTGACATCAGCGACAGGAAACGCTCCATTCATCACTATCACGTCTCCAGCAGCCGCGCTAAAACTCTTCGCTCGTTCAGGTCCGGGCCAGAGATCCACCCAACTTCCCGGCTCCAATCGGATCCCTTCTATCATCGAAGGGACAGGCGTTTCTGACAAACGAACCACCACCGCTTCGGACCAGGCTGAGGGGTGTTCGTTACGCCAGGTTCTAACCTGCAACTGGACTTCCCCAGGCGATAAGGCATTTGGGACAGGGATTCGCGGACAGTGCGGATCGGGAGCACTAACAATTATCGTTCTTCCCTTTTGTTTGAACGCCACTTCTGTGAGCTCGGATCGTTTTAGTGGCTCATAGCTTAATGCTGACAAACGTAGCCACTGACCCGGTGCAACAGACTTCATGTACGCGCCTGCGACATCAAGCGGTAATGGACCAGTTGCGACGAAAAATGAAAGAGGCGGAGTCAGTAGATTGCCGTGTTTGCGACTGCCGATTTGAACTATCATCACACCGTCAGGAGCATCCTTTGGAACCGTAAAACTGGTCCGATCGACTGAACCACCCGACTCCCAACGTTTGGTTTTCCCATTTGAATCAGTGAGTACGATCTCATCATTGATGTGAAACCCGACGCACTCAATTTCAACAACTGTACCAGGCAGACCAGTAATGGGCGCGATGCTTTTCAGTTCGGGCAACTTCCAATCAACAACGTTCACCGTGATCGGAGGGGTGCGACGGCCATTGACTTCAAGAACAACCTGCGCTGGTCCAACGACTAGCAGCTCAGGAACGATAATCTCGAGAGTTTGTTCACCGCGCTGATTGTCATTCGAAGTTGACGAACCTCCACCCGTTCGAGCCGATACTTCCATGCCGTTTTGAATGAAGCGTGCGTTCTTTCCCGATGAATCTGTTGCGCCTAACCGGTAGCCCTGCAATTGAAGGATTGAGTTAGCAGAAACTGCTTGTGGGTAGAATCCGGTGATCTCTGGACCGCCATCAACGTTTTGAGCGGAGAGTGATGAGTGTAGGAAGAGAGTGCCGGCAAACAGCAGCGCTGCAAGGAGTACATGAGCTTTACCTGGCATGCAGCCTAGTTCGACTTCGGAGCCATACGTTGAACGTAACTATCTCGCGCTCGCACTGCAAGATTTGGTTGATCAACACGTACCTTGATTTGACGCCGCTCACCCCCATCCAAGTTTGTCTGTGGATAATATCCAAGACTGTACTGACACCTTAGCTCTTCTGCGATCCTCGAAAACGCATCTGCTAATTGATTACGATCATTGGCTGAATACAGACGCGCACCGGTTTTTGCCGCCAACTCGTGCAGATACTGATCAGCGACTTTATATTCGGCCATGGTTGATGCTTGAGCAATGCCGCCAGTTGGAGGGCCATAAATTACGCGTGAAGAAGTTCTGCCGGGAAACGGCCAACTCCCACTCTGCGATGTAACGATGGTTACGTTGCTTTGTGCCTGCGTCGCGGCAATGAAATCAGTCGTGTCATATTCAATCGGATAAATGAGTGCATCCAACTCCTCGGCTTGACGAAGAGTGCTCTGGTAAGTCGCACCGTAACTCGCGGTATCGACACCATCGGTAAACAACACGATCGCTTTCCGACCTTGTATCCTGTTCAGTCGCTGATTGATGACGAGATCGATGGCGTCGTACAGACGGGTGGAGAAGCCTGTGTTCGCGTAACGATTGATGACTTCAGTAACAACATTCAGATCGTTCGTTGCTTCAGTCAACAACAAAACTTTTTCATCGAAGGTCACAACCAGCACTCGATCTTGTGGACGCAATTGTTTCGCAAAAGCGATCGCTGCTTCTTTGATCTCCCAAAGATGGAAAAACGTTGAGCCCGATGTATCGAGAACCAATGCGACCGTGAATGGTTTCTCGGTTGGCTCGAAGTAAGCAATCTTCTGTTCGACACCATTTTCAAAAACCTTGAAGTTGTCCCGTTTCAGATCGGGAACAAACCGCCCTTGTCGATCGAGCACGCTAACAGGGACACTGACAAGATTCGTATCGATACGCACTACGTCGCCTGGCCCGACTTCGTCGTCTTTTGAATTGTCGAGACTGGTCGCCGTTAGATTTGCGGGTGCACTTACTGCGGCAACATTCGGTGTTCCTGAGAGTGTAGGCGGACGCGCTGCTAAACTGTCGTTCGCACCTGCATTCAATTCAGGGACTGATGCTGTTGAGCCTCCGATACGCCGGGGTCGCGACGCGGCGGTTGGCGCAGGTGCAGACTTCGGTATAGCAGTGTTTGCTGCGGCAGCGGGCTGAGTCTGAGTCTCGTCCTTCCGCAGGATGTACGCGCCGTGTGGACACGCAGATGTCGTTTCGTACGCAATAATCGTGTACCCGCTCGGTATGTCGACACCCTGGCAGATTCTTATAGTCCTATTCGGCGTCGCGTTGTTGACGGTACCGCTCTGCGAAACTTTTCGCTTTGTCGGAGTTCCAGATCGCGACGGATGTACCTTCGCGCTCTCAGAGTTCGACTGACCGAGAGTAGTTGCGGAAATTAGGGAGACACCAAGGAAGAAACACGCGACTGAGGACCTCATCGTCGCTCCTCCTCACCTGTTGATTTTGAAAGAAGTGCCACCAATTATAGTTGAGGACTGTGAGGCTGGGAAGGGTTAGACTCCAGAGAACATTACGCTGAAGGCGTTCGCGAACCGCAGCCCAGGGTTGGCGCTCCACCGCCTACCCCGGGGAAGCGCCTTTGACCATCCTCATTACGCCGAATGTTTTGGCAAACCAACGCGTAATGTGATCTAGGGGTCATTTGTGCAGAATTGAATACGCCGCCCGTTGTTGTTCCGTTCGCCAACACCTTCGGTGTCAGAATTGTAGGCTCGCTTCTTTCCCAAGGTAGACGTTGGCGCGCCAAACCCGGGCTGCGATTCGGGAACGCCTCCGGCGTAAATGGTTTCACATCTCTTCCAGCCGTCGCTGCAACTCACTCGCAATCTCGCTTGCGCTCATCGAATGCTCAAATTGAATCGGCTCGCCAAAAACTACAGACACCATACCTTTTGAAGCGAAGTACTGTTGTCGTCGTTTCAATTCGTAAAGACCATTTAACTTCACTGGAACCACAGGGACAGCAAGCTGCGAAGTTAACAGTCCGATGCCGATTTTGAATTCGCTCATGTGTATCTGGCCACGCGGCGCTCGAACACCCTCAGGAAAGACGAGCACGCTTTTGCCACGCTCGATACACTCAGCGGCATACGCAAAACTCCGACGGAATCCGCTCTTCCTCGGCAATGGGAACACTTGAAAGAATGTTGTAACTAAGACGTACTCAGCAAGCTGTTTCAAACGCCGGAACAAACTAATTGGCATTGGGGGATGCAGCCAATTCCTGAGTCGCTCACCTTCCATGGCAATAGCCAATTTATGGCGTAACCGCAAAGGCAGGCCCGCTAGAACCAATGCGTGATCTCCCAGGGTAACGTGATTGGCAACGAAGAGTGTTGGACCAGTCAAATCATCGAGATGAGCCATACCCTCAACTCGCATCCTGCTCATCACTCGCGTAATCGGCAAAATGATCAAGTAGAACAACAGAATGCGTATCCAGGTGACGGGAAATCTGTGTGACCAGGTTGGATATGGGTATGGCGTCGTTGCTGAGTCGATTTCGCCCCGTACGATTCGCTCAACCTCACCAACAGTCGTTGCCTCTGTAAAAGCCGCCTCGTCGATATCAATTTGATAGCGATCTTCGAGCGCGCTCAGTAATTCAATTCTGCCCAACGAATCCAACTTTAGATCGGTTGTTAACTTCAACGATCCATCGTCAGCAGCTGAGTGTCGCTCGCCAGTGATCCGTTGAGCCTCAGAAACAATTGGGTTCTCTGACTGAACTTCGTCATCACTAATAATTGTTTGTGGATGTCCAATCCTGGCAGCCACTTCCCTCTTAAGGATCTTGTGCGTCGACGTCACAGGAAAGTTTGGCTCACGCCAAACATACCCACGACGTATTCGCTGATACTTGGCAAGACTGTTGTTCGCACGCTCAACGATCGCGTCGACGTTTGCGCCTGACTCTTTGAGTATCAGAACAGCGAGTGGCTGGTCTCCATTTGGTCCTTCCGAGGTGATCACGCAGCTGGAGCGCACTTCCGGCTGCCGGTTAAGTGCCTCTTCAAGATCTTCCGGGAAAATATTCAAACCCGCAGCGGTAACAATGACTTCCTTTACTCGTCCCTTGTAGTGCAGATGTCCCGCATCATCCACAACTCCAACATCACCGGTGCGCAGCCAATCATCCGCTGTCCGCGAGAGTTGGCCTTCAGCGGTCCAGTATCCCGACGAGACACTTGGACCACGCACAAGAATCTCTCCCGATTGGTCCAGCTTTAACTCATAACCGGGCATCAATTCTCCAATTGATCTGTAACTCTGCTTGAAGGGGTGAGTCACGGAAACCAGAGATGCCGTTTCAGTCATGCCGTACCCCTGTAGGACAGCAAATCCCAATGCTCGCCAAAGGTTCTCCGTTTGCTCTTCCAGCGTCGCTCCTCCGCACAAGAAAGCCCAGAACTTCAATCCGAAATCCCGATGAACCGCGCGAAACTGCCACCAGCGTCGCAAAGCGTTTCCGTGTATCTTATTTTTGAGTTTGTCAGACTCGCCTCGCGCGGCGTACCTGCGTTCAACCCAGTGGCGTAGTGATTCAAGAATGCGCGGAACAAGCACGATGACGGAGATGCGGTTCTTCCGTGTGCGATCGACGATGTCTGCAGGACTCAAACTGTCGTGGAAGTGCACCTCGCCTCCCAGGAGTTGCGGAACCAACAATCCCATGAATTGTCCAAAAACGTGACTCAACGGCACTAAGTTGAGAAATCGAACCGGATGCACGAGTCTTTCCCACTTCAAATATTTCCCTATCTCGTGTTCGAGTGGCAGCAGATTCGCGATCAAGTTCCCGTGAGTGAGCATCACTCCCTTCGGTGTCGACGTGGTACCGGAAGTAAAGATGATTTCCGCAAGCGTCGAATCATCCGGATTTGATTTGTGGAATCTGCCTGAACTCTGTGAGCTTACGGTCTCAATTAATTGATCGAGTGTGATGATGGGCAAGTCCAGTTTTGAAAAACTTAGTACATCCTGGTCGGCGAAAACAATCTTCGGGTCCGTCTGTTGTTTGACCGCTCCTGCGAACTCAAAGCTACTTTCTTTATCTAGCGGGACCACAACCGCACCAACTAACAAACACGCCCAAAACGCCGCAACCCATTCAGGACTGTTGCGTCCGCACAGGAGAACACGGTCGCCTGTGCGAATTCCTCTCGAATGCAGTTCACTCGCAGTCTGTCGTGCTGTCAGAACAAGTTGTTCATAGGACCAACGAACCTGTCGCAGTCCGCGTCGATAGACGAAGACAGTTTCAGATCCACGTTTGAGGTGATCGTCGAGATAGGAAAGAAGCGAGTTGCGAATTAACGATTTGTACTGCATCTAAAGCGATTACCGCACAAATATTCTGGACGCGTCAGGTCTGAAAGTCACGCGAAGGCATTCTTGTGTATTCTCGAGGGCCTCTGCTCGGATAATTGTGTCACTTTAAGTCTGTTCATAGTTCATGATCAGAACAGGAGCGGAGCGACTGCTCAAACACTTAGTAGTTAGGAGCTCCTGTTTTGACATTCACTAACTTGTTCGCCTCCTGTTCTGACTTGTTTATTGTTTTTACTCCATCTCTCTGTCTTTCTGTGGTAAATAACCTCACAAACAAAATCACAATCGAAGGTGACCAGAGATGTTCTCTAACTTACTTCGCGGAAGCGGTTTGATCGTTACGATCGGCCTGTGCTTGCTAATCAATGGGACCTCAGCCTCGACTCAAGCTCCGCAGCCTGATCTTAAAGCGCCTTACCTCAATCCCGCTCTTCCAATCGACAAACGTGTTGACGATCTCATCTCGCGAATGACACTCGAAGAAAAAGTGTCGCAGATGATGAACGTCGCTCCTGCCATCCCGCGGCTCCAAATTCCTGACTATGACTGGTGGAATGAAGCGCTCCACGGTGTTGCTATATCAGGCGTGGCAACGGTGTTTCCGCAAGCGATTGGTCTAGGCGCCACTTTTGATCCACCGCTCATTAATCGAGTCGCGACTGTCATCTCTGAAGAGGCACGTGCGAAGTATCACGAGGCACAACGCCAGGGAAATCACAACCGCTTCTACGGTCTGACGTTTTGGTCTCCAAACATCAACATCTTTCGTGATCCGCGTTGGGGCCGTGGTCAGGAAACCTACGGAGAAGATCCGTATCTAACCTCGCGCCTCGGAGTCGCATTTGTTAAAGGATTACAGGGCGACGATCCCAAGTATTTGAAAGTCGTCTCAACACCGAAACATTACGCCGTTCACTCTGGTCCAGAACCTCTGCGACATCGGTTCGACGCTGCCGCAGTCGAACGCGACCTGCGCGAGACATATTTGCCTGCCTTCCGCGCCACAATCACCGAAGCGCGCGCGGCATCAGTGATGTGTGCATATAACCGGACGAATGGTGAGCCTTGTTGTGCAAACACACATTTGCTCGGTGACATCCTCCGCGGTGAGTGGGGCTTTGATGGTTATGTTGTCTCCGACTGCGGCGCGATCGATGACATCTACCAGCGTCATCACTTTGTTAAGACTGCAGAAGAGGCATCGGCATTGGCAGTGAAAAGAGGCACTGATCTCGAATGCGGCGACACTTACAAAGCACTCGTCAATGCCGTTAAGCAGGGATTAATTGCCGAATCGGAAATCGACCAAGCCGTGAAACGACTTTTCGAGGCTCGCTTCAGGCTAGGCATGTTTGATCCTCCCGAGATTGTGCCGTACACGAAGATTCCCTTCTCCGCCAACGATTCAGCCGAACATCGCCAACTCGCATTGGAAGCCGCACGCGAATCGATTGTGCTACTGAAAAACGAGAACAACACTTTGCCTCTGCGCAGAGATCTCAAGTCGATTGCTGTGATTGGTCCAAATGCTGACGAAGTCAACGTCTTACTCGGAAACTACAACGGTCAACCATCACGAGCGACCACCCCGCTGGCTGGCATTCGCCTTCGCGTCTCGCCAAACACTAAAGTGCTTCACGCTTTAGGTACGACATTGACTGAAGTTTCGGCCGTTCCGGTTCCAGCTTCAGCACTGCATGGTGGTCTTGCCGCTGAGTACTTTTCTAACAGGAACCTCGAGGGAGAACCCGCGTTGAAACGAATCGATCCGGACGTGAACTTTGATTGGGGAATGTCGAATCCTGCACCTGGTTTGCCGGCGGACAACTTTTCTGTGCGTTGGACCGGCAAGCTCACGCCGGCAATCTCCGGCAAGTATCGCTTCGGAGCAATCGCAGACGACGGAGCCCGAGTTTATCTCGATAACAAATTGATCGCTGAAGATTGGACCGAACACGCTCCAACAACTATCACAGGTGAGGTCACGCTCGAAGCAGGCAAGACCTATGACGTCAAGATGGAATATTACGAGAGTAGGATCGGCGCGGTTGCGAGACTCGTGTGGCAACCTCCCGTCGTGAATTCTGGCTCGCCTTATGCTGAAGCAGTAAGTATTGCAAAGCAGGCTGACACCGTTGTTCTTGTTCTCGGTCTTTCCTCCCAACTCGAAGGTGAAGAAATGAATGTACGGGAGCAAGGTTTCCTCGGCGGGGATCGGACAGACATCAAACTTCCAGCTCGCCAACAAGGACTCCTCGAAGCCGTCGCCGCTACCGGAAAGCCCATCGTGCTCGTGTTGCTCTCAGGAAGTGCTGTCGCAGTGAACTGGGCGGACGCCAATGTGGGTGCAATTGTGCAAGCGTGGTATCCAGGTGAAGAAGGTGGCGCAGCAATCGCTGACGTACTCTTCGGTAACTACAACCCGGCTGGCCGACTGCCGGTAACGTTCTACAAATCAGTGGACCAACTGCCACCATTCGAGACGTATGCGATGGATGGCCGGACTTATCGATTCTTCAAAGGTCAACCGCTTTATCCATTTGGTCATGGATTGAGCTACACGCGGTTCAAGTATTCGGATTTCAAAGTCTCATCCGCACGTGTGGCACCAACCGCTACAGTCACAGTGAGTGCAACCGTAGAGAACGCCGGTCAACGTGAAGGTGACGAAGTGGTCCAACTTTATGTAACTGATGTTGAAGCGTCAGTGCGTGTGCCAATTCGGTCGCTTGCGGGAGTCGAGCGCGTTCATTTAAAACCGGGAGAGCGACGAGTTGTGAGCTTCACGCTGAATCCACATCAACTCGCGGTCATTACAAACGAGGGTCGATCGGTAGTTGAACCAGGTGAATTCAAAGTGACCATCGGAGGAAAACAACCTGGCTTCACTGGAACGGCAGACGCAGTAACGACCGGCTTCGTCGAGGGTCGTTTCTCCGTGACAGGCGCAGCCACCGAATTAAAGCGATGACGATTGAGGCTACGACTATTGAATCCGAAACCCGAGTCCGCATTTCTACCACCGTGAGATCTTACTAGCATTTCGATGACATTCAGTTGACGTTCAGTTGTAGACTGTGAGTTTACATCGTTGAAGTATACTCACGACATGCAACTTGCGTTTCCCTGCAAATACTCCTTGCAATTGAAAGTCCTTCACCGTATCTTCTGCAGAAAATTTTGCCCAGCTCCTGCTTAGTTAACGTTCGTAACGAACATGATCGATCACTCCAACTCCCGTCTACAACTTTGAAGATCCGATAGAATCAACACTCCCAGGAGACTATCTATGCGACACAACCCCCGACACGCTCTACGTACGCTTGTAGTAATAACGCTATTCATCACGTCCCTCGCAACGGTCGGATATTCCCAGATACCTGGTCGCAACATAAACATGGTGTCTGGCACGGGTTGGCCCGGTGGAGATCCGTTCTTACAGCGTCAGAACGAACCTTCAATCGCTGTCTCATCACGTAATCCGCTCCACTTGCTTGCAGGAGCAAATGACTATCGCACGGTAGATCTTCCAGGTCTGCCGAATGGAGCAGAGACAGGCGACGCGTGGCACGGTGTGTTTAAATCGATGGACGGTGGTTTGACCTGGCGCAGTACCCTGTTGCCGGGTTATCCACAGGACACTTCTCCCGAGGGCTTAGCCTCACCAAATAAGGGTTTTCAAGCTGGCGCAGATCCGACTGTGCGCGCAGGAACGAATGGTCTCTTCTATTACAGCGGTATCGTCTTCAATCGAACTGGCACCGGTCCAGGACAAATCTTCGTCTCGCGCTTCATCGATAACAACAACAGTGAAAGCTCAGACACCATTCAGTACCTCGGCACAAACGTTATCAGTGGGGGCACTTCCGGGCAGATTATTGACAAGCCCTGGCTCGGCGCCGATATACCTCGTCCGGGAGCAGGCATGTGCCAGATCGGTTCACAGTCATTTCCTGCGGGAAATGTGTACCTGAGTTACAGCATTTTCCTCGGTACAGATCCCAGCAACAATCCGCATACAGCAATCATGTTGGCTCGGTCGTCAGATTGCGGCGCAACATGGACGCTTACAAAAATCAGTGAGAGTTTCAAACTCAACCAGGGGACAGTCGTTGCAATCAGTCCCGTAGACGGCACGGTGTATGTCGCATGGCGCCAGTTTGCTGCCGTTAATGACCCAGACTCAATCAACATAGCCAAATCAACGGATGGCGGAAGATCGTTCACAAAAGGAGCGGTCATCGCGACAATTCAACCTTTCGATCAAGGAAGCACCACTGTTTCTTTCCGCACAAACGCTTACCCAACAATGGCAGTAGACGGACAGGGTCGGGTCTACGTGGCATGGTCCCAGCGTGGCGTCGGACCAAGCGGCGATGCGCGCATTATGGGAACGATGTCTACTAATGGCACGGCCTGGACAACACCCACCGCCGTCGATCCCTCGCCGAGTCGTGGGCACCAGATCATGCCAGCCATGACTGCGGCAGCTGGAAAACTGATGATCATCTTCTACGATCTTCGAGAAGATCATACAGTCGGAATTTACACCCCGTTGGGCGATGGATCTTACCAGGAGACTCGTGATCCACGTGGCGACCTCGCACCACCACCTGGAACCCCTGCAAAAGTCTTCATTGACTTCATCATGGACCAAGCACCAGCGGGATTTTCGGCACTACTGCGTCGTCATACGATCGACGTTCGTGCTTCTCGCGCGGACACCAGTGCTCCGATTGGTCCCGTGACATTCACGCCTTCACAGCGCGTCTCACAATACATTTATGGCAGTAGACCTGGTTCTAATGTGGTTGAACAGCTGCAGGTGAATCCACCAAATCTGCCAATGTTCGGTCTGGGAACCAAACCTTTCATTGGCGACTACATCGACGTAAACGCAACTACTTTTACTCCCACAGCGAACGGCTGGGCATTCAATACAGATCCATCCAGTCCCGCCGTCTTTCATGCGACGTGGACTGATAATCGTGACGTACGTCCACCAGTTGGGAGTCCGCCAGACTGGACGAAGTACACACCCACTGGCATCAACAGTGGTCCAAGTCTCTTCGACCCGACGCAAAATGTGGCGCCCTGTATCAGCACTTATGCGGGGAGTCGCAATCAGAATATTTATACGTCTCGTCTTACTGATGGTCTGTACGTAGGCGCAGCGAGCAACACTAAACCGCTCGGCACTGTCGTAATCAACGGAAACCCGACCCTGATCCAGCGCGCGTTCTCAATCTTCTTGCAGAACTCGACTGACTTTACAAAGAGTTTTCGATTAACGATCGCGTCGGCACAACCAGTTGGTGGACAGGCGTCTTTTGAGCAGTTTGTACAAACAACGACTCTCGACGTAACAATCGGAGCGCGTTCGACCATATCTCGGCCAGTCTTTGCTACGTCGACCGACAGTCGCGCAATGATAGTTGTTAACGCAGTCGAGATTTCAGCACCCGGCGGAACCGTTGTATCGAATGGTCTGACTGGCTCTGTCGTTTTGAATCCTGACCGCACCAGCCCGGCTTTGACCGATACAAACATCGGTGGCAACGACTTAAATACGACTGAGGTCTACAATCCAGACATCACGACTTTGCCTGTCGTCATCACCCAGGACCTAGCGAATCAGGATCTTGCGAATCAAGATTTAGCCAATCAAGATTTAGCGAATCAGGATATCGCGAATCCGGATATCGCAAATCAGGACATCGCGAACCAGGATATCGCGAACGTTGACATCGCGAACCAGGATATTGCTAATCAGGACATAGCCAATCAGGATTTAGCTAACGCGTCGATATCAGATGCTAGTTGGACGGTTGAGAATGAGGGCAACACTTCGACGTCATACTCAGTTAAGTTGCTACAGAATCTAACCATTCCGGCTGGCATGAAGGCCCAACTCATCTTATCGACCGACAACATGTCACTGGTATCTCGCGACTGTACACTCGGATTCCAACGACAAACTTTGGTCATCGCAAATGTCACTAATCCGGTCTTCACGAGCCCATCCGATTTGACGTCGACAGCGATTAACGATCCGTCAAAGACTAATGCGACTCTCACCTTGGCTCCCGGGCAGAAGGCTAAGCTCACTATCCGGATATTGGATCCAAACCGAAATGACAATGTCACTTTCGATATCTCAAAAGGCATTTCTCCACTGCTCGTCGCGCATGGCGTAAACAGCGCTGATGCGCGTGCCGGAAGGAAGAAGCCACCACTAACACTGGTTAT
>PSRF01000081.1 GCA_003175865.1 Blastocatellia bacterium | reverse complement strand
TAACTCAAATTCAGTAAGTCGCCGGATCTAATTCCCTCTCAATTAAAAGAATTGACCGATATTGATGCGGCAAAGTAGGATGGAGTTCACCAGCCCCTCCCTCACGAACCCCAAAACCACAGGAGATTCGCTATGACAGCATTTCGAACCGCCACTAGAACCGTTCTTGCCTTTCTTTGTCTGCTTGCCCTGGCGTCTATCGTCAATGCTCAGATGACAGAAAACACAGAATCAACGCGCAGTCAGAAAGATATGAGCATTCTGTCCTGCGCCGGATACATTCGCTTCGAGCGTCTACAGAGCTCAGGCGAAATCGTCGGAGCCGAAGGAGAACCCGAGCGACACACGTTCACCGAAGGTAACGTTGTCTTTCTTAATGTCGGTGCCAACCAAGGTATTAAAGAAGGACAGCAATTCTCGATCATCAGACCTCGCGGCGATGTGAAGGGAGTTCACAAGCAAAAAAGCGGATACTTGGGCACTTATGTGCAGGAACTGGGTCACCTCCAAGTGTTCAAGGTTCGTGAACAGACTTCATTGGCGCAGATTACATTTTCCTGCGACAGCATCCTGTTAGGCGATCTTATCGCGCCAATCCGCGAGCGGAAACCGCTTCCGCCGGTGACAGGTGAACTCGACCGCTTCGCTGAACCGACAGGGAAAAAGAATGGCAGATTGATGATGGCGCATGACGCTCACGAGATGCTGACCAGAAACGACGTCGTCTATATCGATTTGGGATCAGAAGACGGAGTTAAGCCTGGCGACGTACTCACGATTTATCGAGAACTGGGAACTGGCACTGTGACATTTGTCGACAATGAAGAAAGCGCTCGTGGCCGTTCCTACGGATTCCAAAGTGATTCGTACAGAGGCGGTGGCTTTGGTCTTCAGGCGCAACGTGCAAAAGACTCGACGAGATTTGTGAATTCGCCGGGACGGTATAGCCACAATCCAATCACGACGCGCGAAATCAAGCGACACCGACCACTAATGCCTCGGAAGATACTCGGTGAAATGGTAATCATCGATCTGCAAACCCGCACTGCTACAGCCGTAATCACTAAAGCGATATCTGACGTTCATACCGGGGATTGGGTCGAATTACGGTAGGTGACTGACTTCGGAATTATTCAGGCGCAATGACAACCGCGCTTGATTTGGTCTTTCCTTGCTCCTTTGCTGCGCGGCCGCTCGCGACCGCGCGGTAAAACGAGCTGAAATATCCGTACATCGATGTACAAGCGGAGATGACTACCAGCCATAACATCGCGCGCCCAGCTGTATAGAGAAGGACTTGCCAATCATTGCCCGTCGGCGTCGCTTCAACCAGGTGATTCCACGCAACGCGTAATTCAGGTACTGACCAAAATTCGATGGCAGGGAAGGGTTTCCCGAAGTTTGCGACGGGTGGTTTTCCTGCGACACTCGACGCAATCAACAATGCAACGGTCACTACCTGGGCCAACATCTTGAACTTCCCCATTCGTGACGCGGAGATTACAAGCCCATCAACTGCAGCAACTGATCTCAACCCGGTAACCGCAAACTCCCTTCCAATAATGATCACTACTGCCCACGCAGGCGCGAGTTGATTTTCCACGAGCGAGATTAGCGCCGCTGAGATCAAGAGCTTGTCTGCGATTGGGTCGAGCAGTTGACCGAAGCGGGTCACCTGTCCACGGCGACGTGCGATCTTCCCATCCAGGTAGTCAGTTAACGCTGCCGCCAAAAAGATAACTACTCCGAGGATGTGGCGCGGCACTCCAAACCAGTTTTCGGAGAATGGAGTCAACAGAACTACCACTAGAAGCGGAACGATAAAGATTCGAAGTAGTGTTAGCGCGTTGGGAAGGTTCACGTCAGCCTCAAATCAAGAAATCCTCAATGAACTCGCAGTTTATGGCTCGCTTTCTGAGGGTGTCAAGATAATGGAAATATCGCTGTACACTCGCACGCGACTCTTTCTGGAACTTTCGAAGCACCTCATGTGAATACCTCTAAGAATCGGACCAGGCTCGAGAGCGGAACGAACCTTTGAGCCCATCGATGCGCCACCAGTCGGCGCGTGGTTGACCGCTTCGTGGATCCCATTTGGGTCGTTTTATTAAATCAACTTACAAGGATCTAGAAATGAAAAAACTGTTGTTGCTGCTGTCTGTGTTGTTAGCACCAATCATCGTTTGGACACCCTCTGCACGCGCCGATGACGCAAAGGCCCAGGAGATTCTAAAGCAAGCTCGCGCCGCTATCGGCGGAGAAGAAACCCTCGCTAAGCTCGAGTCGATCACGCTCAAGGGTCAATATCGACGCATGCTCGGTGAACGACAGCTCACTGGGGATCGCGAACTCAACATTCAATTGCCGGACAAATACGTGATGGAAGATGCAATGAATCCAGGCGGCCTCAGCACAGCTATGTTGATGTATCACGGCTTAAATGGAGAGCAAGCGTGGAATGGCCAGAGCGGTGGTGGTGGAATGGTCTTCAAGATAGCCGGACCCGGTGGTCAGCAAGCGACACCCGAACAGATGGAAGCTGCGCTGCGTCGAATGTATCGCATTGAACTCACGCGTTATCTCCTGGCCTTATTGGTGACGACACCCTCATCGATGGCAGTCGACTACAAATATGTCGGCGAATCCGAAGTAGAGACCATCAAGGCAGACGTCGTTGAAGTGAGTGGACCAGACAAATTCACCGTACGCATCTTTTTTGATCAAGAGAGTCATGTACCTCTTCTACTTAGTTACCGGGGCCCCAAACCACGAATGGTTACCATGACCCGCAACGCTGGACAGGGATCATCTCCAGAACAAATCAAGAAAATGCGAGAGGACGCTGAAGAGAAGCTCGCGGCTGAACCAATGGAAAAGCCGGAAGAAGCGGATTTCTACATTCGGTTGACCGACCACAAAAAAGTAAACGGCGTGCTACTCCCATTTAAATTCACTTTCTTAACTGACACTGACGTCTCGGAAGAGTTCGAAATCGCAAAGTACCAGCTCAACCCACAGTTCAAGGCTGACAAGTTTCAAAAACACTGAGGGGTGAATTCTCATGCGAATGCGTTCTTCTTTAATCGCGTTAGAAATCTGTCTGGTTCTACTGCTCAGCGTGAGTATCAATCTTGCTCAGACAAACCGAGCTAGTCTCGAAGTGATTGTTCGTGATCCATCCGGCGCTCTGGTTAACAAGACACGCGTACAACTATTGCGCAATGGAAAGGTTGAAAACGCAGCCGAGACAAACCAAAAGGGTGAAGTTCAGTTCACACGTCTTGTTGCCGGAACGTATGCACTCCACGTTGAAGCGGCAGGATTCAAAATAGAAGATCTCGATGTAGTTCAGGTTCTAGCAGGTTCTAATCGGCAAGAAGTGCATCTTGAAATTGATGCAATCAAGGCGGATGTCAACGTGTCTGAAGACCCGCAAGTCAGGAACACTGACCCAAAAGGAAATGCGTTCAGCAATGTTTTGACAGCAGATCAGATTGCGCAATTGCCTGACGATCCAGATGAGTTTGAAAATGCCATCAACCAACTTGCTGGTCCAGGTGCGCAGATGCGTGTTAACGGCTTTCGCGGTGGCAAACTACCTCCCAAATCACAGATTCGTGAGATCCGATTCCGGATGAATCCCTACGCTGCTGAAAATCATGATGCTGGTTTTGGTTTTGTCGACATAACAACCAAGCCGGGTGTGAATTCCTGGCATGGTTCTTTTAACTTTGGCTTTCGCGATGAATCTCTGAACGGCAGACAAGCGTTCGCCACATTCCGAGGCCCCGAGCAACAACGGAGATTTGGCCTCTCACTCGATGGTCCAATCTGGAAGAACCGCACTTCGCTGTTTCTGAATTCCGATGGTTCACTCTTCTACGACGCAAAAACGCTGGTCGCAACGGTCCCGAGCGGAGAAGTGTCTGGATTGATATATCGACCGTCTCGTCGTTTGAACCTCGACGCTCGACTGGAACACGCGCTAACAAAGACACACACTTCGCGCATTCAATTTCAACGTAACGCCGTCGTGCAAAATAACCTCGGCGCCGGTGACTTCGACTTACCTTCTCGCGCGTATGCCCAGGAACAAACTGAATACATCTTTCGCATCGGCGACTCAGGCATGCTCGGAAAGAAGTACTTCAACGAGGTTCGTTTTCAATCGCGCTGGCAGCAAAGCGAATCGAGATCAGTTTCCAACGGCCAAACTGTTTTAGTTCCCGGAGCTTTCAATGCCGGTAGCGCGCAACGAAGTGGCGGACGCGATCAGTGGGATTTCGAACTGGCGGATAACGTTGATTATGCTCTCGAAAAACACGGCTTGAGGTTTGGTGCACAGTTGGAAGGTGGCAGATACAAAAGCGATGAATCAACAAACGCGTTCGGGACCTTTCAGTTTGCCAATCTTGCCGCTTATCAACTTGGATTACCGACTCAGTACACCCAACGTGTCGGCGATCCAAACGTAGAGTATTCGCAGTCTCAACTTGGTTGGTATGTGCAAGACGATTACCGCGTGCGGAAAAACCTGACGATCAGTTTCGGTGTCAGACAAGAGTTACAAAATCACGTCACTGACAAATTCAACCTGGCGCCGCGCCTTGGTTTTGTCTGGTCACCGAAGAAGAGTGGATCAATAACGCTACGTGGCGGCGCCGGCATCTTCTACGATTGGTTGGGAAGTCAAACGTACGAACAAACTCTGCGCGTCGATGGTCAACATCAACTCGACGTACTAATCACGCACCCGGGTTACCCGAATCCGTTATCGGGCGGAGTACAAACAACACTTCCTCCGAGCATCATTCAGTTGGATTCCCAGCTGAGCATGCCTTATATCATCCAAGCGTCATTTGGTATGGAGACAAATCCCTTCAAGCGGTTTCGGCTCACCACTAACTATACCTATCAACGCGGCGTTCACCTGTTTCATGGTCAAAACTTGAACTCGCCTGTACCTGGTATCGGTCGTCCTGACCCGTCGCGAGGCAATGTTACGAACGTCGAAGGTTCGGCCTATAGTTCAGGTCATCGCTTGATGATTGGTGTCGGTCCGGCAAAGTTCATTAACGGCTTCTTCTGGAATGCCACATACCTATTCAACAAAAACACCAACGAAGCAGATGGACCATTCAGCCTACCGATGAACAACTTCAATCTGCGTGCTGATCGCGGACCTGCCGCGAATGATTTCCGTCATCTATTCAACGCATTTACCAGCCGTCGGCTACCGCGTGGCTTTTCAATCTCTGCGATCATCAGCGCTACATCGGCTCTGCCGTACAACGTAACAACGGGTTTCGATAACAATCTCGACACCGTTATTAACGATCGACCTTTGAACGTAACACGCAATAGTCGTCGTGGTGCGGCTCGTTGGGAAATTGGATCGCGTTTCAGTTGGGGTGTCGATTTCGGAAAAGAACAGACACAAGGCGGTGGTCCCCAGGTCAAAATGGTTCGCATCGGGGCTGGTGGTGACGGCGCAGCACCGCCATCAATTGGCGGTCCGTCAACGAAAAAGTACCGGCTGGAGTTTTACCTTCAAGCATTCAATCTGCTGAACCATACGAATCTAGGGACATTTTCTGGTGTCTTAACCTCACCTTATTTCGGTCAGGCAACGTCAGCTCAAATGCCGAGACGACTGGAAGTCGGCACGCGCTTTAATTTCTAGATACAAGACGACGGACTCAGGTAGGGAACCGGGAGCGGTAGCGACCAGGTGCCTTGATCAACCTGCATTTATTCTCAAATTGTGATAAGCCTCCGGTCACTACCGCGCGTTTCCCTACCTGAGTGTCCGAAGATCGCTGAAAACAAAAGTTTTCTTAGACGAGACTCATATGGTTCAAGTTTATGCACACCTCTGAACGACCCCGGCTTGCTCGCCCTCGCCACGTCCGTTAGAATCATGGATTCTCCACCACGCTAGATTCGCCTCTGTGGTGTTGAGCGAATTCCTGAAACGCCATGGCAATTGATCGCATCACCGTTAGAGGGGCCCGACAACACAACCTCAAGAACATTAACGTCGATATTCCGCGCGATCGATTTACAGTAATCACCGGACTGTCTGGGTCTGGAAAATCATCACTTGCTTTCGACACCATTTACGCTGAAGGCCAAAGGCGATACGTAGAATCACTTTCGGCATACGCCCGCCAATTCCTCGATCAACTCGAAAAACCTGATGTGGATTCCGTCGACGGGCTGTCCCCAGCCATCTCGATCGAACAAAAGACTGTTTCGCGTAGCCCTCGTTCTACGGTGGGTACCGTAACCGAAGTTTACGACTACATGCGATTGCTCTTTTCATCAATTGGCATCCCGCACTGTCACGTGTGCGGCGCCGCGATTACCAGGCAGAGCGTTGATCAAATCGTGCAAAACGTACTCGGGTTGCCTGAAGGTGAACGGGTCATGGTACTCGCACCAATCGTTCGTGGTCGAAAGGGTGAGTTCAAGAAGGAACTGGAAAAACTCGCGAAGGACGGTTTTCTACGCGCTCGTGTCGATGGCGAACTGGTTTCTCTCGATGAAGAAATTCGATTAGACCGTAGACGCAATCACACAATCGAAGCTGTAGTCGATCGTTTGTTGATCAAGGCGGGTATTCGAGAACGGCTCACGGACTCGGTGCGTACTGCACTCAAGTTAACTGGTGGAGCAGTGTTGATTTCGATTGTTGACGGTGAAGAAAAACTGTATTCGGAACGAATGGCCTGCGTAAATTGCGGAATAAACGTCCCACCACTCGAACCACGATCGTTTTCATTCAATTCTGCATACGGTGCCTGTAAACGGTGTCACGGATTGGGAACAGTGATGGAGATCGATTCTCTAAAATTGATCCCAGATGAGCGACAGACACCCGAGAAACTTGGCTACATGGGTACGGCGGACAAACAAGGTTCCGCATACCTGCGAAGTGCATTACTGGCGATCTGTAAACATTTCAATGCTGACGCAAAAGTGCCGTTTGGAGAGTTACCCAAGGAAGTGCGAGAAGGATTCTTGAACGGCGTCAGCGGCAAATTGGCTTTCACACAAGGTCTCTATTCGTACCAGAGCGAATGGAAGGGTGCCCTGAACTGGCTTCGTGAGCGACTAAACGAAGCGCCGTCCGAAAAAATACGAATCGCACTGGAGGAACTTGTTTCCCCAACTGTGTGCAGCGAGTGTAATGGTCAACGCTTGCGTTCCGATTCGTTGTCCGTGCGAGTCGGGGGCAGAGGCATCGCCGAATACACATCACTGCCAATTCAGGATGCTGTCGGCGCTTTTGAGGAAATTCGGCTAAACGAGCGTGAAGAGCAGATAGCTGGACCGATTCTCCGCGAGATAAAGAGTCGCTTGCGCTTCTTAGCAACAGTCGGATTAGGTTATCTGACTCTCGATAGAGCTTCGTCAACACTTTCCGGTGGCGAAGGTCAACGCATTCGTTTGGCAACTCAGATCGGATCGCAGCTTCGAGGCGTTCTGTACGTACTCGACGAGCCTTCGATTGGGTTGCACCCGCGTGACAATCAAAAACTTTTGGAAACTCTCACCGCGTTGCGCGATTTGGGAAATACAGTTTTGGTTGTTGAGCATGACGAGGAGACTATCCGTCGCGCTGACTACGTGCTGGATCTTGGACCCGGCGCAGGCGCACACGGCGGTGAAGTTGTCGCGTTCGGAACCGCCCAGGATGTTGCGCAAAATCCGAACTCGATAACGGGACTCTACATTCGCGGTGCGAAGAAGATTGATGTGCCGGTCGAGCGTCGTGCGCCGAACGGCAAATACCTGACAATTCAAGGCGCCTACGCCAATAATCTGAAAGAGATCGACGTTTCAATTCCACTCGGCTTATTGACAGTTGTCACCGGTGTTTCAGGTTCCGGTAAGTCAACATTGGTTGAAGACATTTTGTACTCGGCACTGGCACAACACCTTTATGGTTCACATACAGAGCCTGGTCCATTCAAGTCTATCGAAGGTCTCGAACATGTCGACAAAGTAATCGAGATCGACCAGTCGCCAATCGGTCGAACGCCAAGATCGAATCCAGCGACGTACACCGGTCTCTTCACTCCGCTGCGAGAGCTATACGCTTTGTTGCCCGACTCACGTGAGCGAGGTTACAAACCCGGTCGTTTCTCCTTCAACGTCAAGGGTGGTCGTTGTGAAGCCTGCGAAGGCGATGGCATGAAGCGAATCGAAATGAACTTCCTGCCAGATGTCTATGTGCTTTGCGACGTGTGTCGAGGCGCGCGTTACAATCGCGAGACCCTGGCAGTCAAGTACAAAGGAAAGTCCATCGCAGATCTACTCGATACGACCGTCGAAGAAGCTTTGCCACTGCTTGAGAACATTCCACAAATTAGCCAGAAGCTACAGACTCTTCTTGATGTTGGCCTTGGTTACATCAAGCTGGGCCAATCAGCGACTACACTTTCAGGTGGCGAAGCGCAGCGCATCAAGCTCGCGAAGGAACTTTCCAAACGAGCAACGGGTCGCACAGTCTACATACTCGACGAACCAACAACCGGTCTTCATTTTGCAGACGTTCACAAACTACTGGACGTGTTGCAACGACTCGTCTCACTTGGCAATACAGTCCTCGTGATCGAACACAATCTGGACGTGATCAAGTCTGCTGACTACATCATCGACCTCGGTCCGGAAGGCGGCGATAACGGAGGGCGCATCGTTGCAGCCGGCACACCCGAAGAAGTCGCTCGTTCGCGGAGATCGCATACAGGTCACGTGTTGCGTCCACTTTTGAATGGCCGAGTCGTCAGGAACGGACGCAATGGCGACAACTCCACGTCCTAGTCTAATCAAGTCTGTTAAGATGGTGACGTGGAAAAAGTCGTTCGCTTCTT
>PSRF01000273.1 GCA_003175865.1 Blastocatellia bacterium | reverse complement strand
TGCGTTGGGTGCAGTCGCGACTTTTCTGTTCTGGCCGCAACACGCCGGCAAACCAGTTCCCGCGCCTCGGGGTGTTTCATTCGAAGAATCGCCGGCCAATACAGGTGAACAGAAACTGTCGCTTACTCCCGAGCAGGTCAGATCAGTATCTTTCAAGTTCGAAACAATCGGTGAACGACCCGTTACAGACGTCGCAGGTCAATTGTCGACTGGTGTGGTTCAGGCGAACACATACAAAGAGACTCCAGTTATTTCTCTGGTTGGAGGAATTGTTCGCAGTGTCAGGGCAGAGCTTGGGCAGAATATAAAACGGGGGCAACCGGTCGCTGTTGTTTTCAGCAACGAATTAGCAGATGTGCAATCACGTTACGTGGCAGCTGTCGCGGCATTCGATGAGCATGAACGTCATCACATGCGCACCGCAAAGCTCGTTGAGATCGGCGCCGCCAGTAGTCAGGAGTTAGAAATGGCGAGCGCGCAGTATCGCGAAGCCGAATCGAACGTGGCGAACTTGCGACAGAAACTTTTGCTGTTGGGAATGTCCACACAACGGATCGATTCATTGAATTCAAACTCGCAGATTAGTTCGGAGGTGACAGTTTCATCGCCGTCATCGGGAACACTCACGAGTCGTACGGTCAACCCCGGTGAGGTCATCGAGGCTAACAGGGAATTGATGCGAGTGACTGACCTGTCGACTGTTTGGGTAGTCGGTCAGGTTTACGAAAAGGATTTGGCAACAGTCAGGGTGGGAAGTGGTGCAAACATAACTTCTGACGCATATCCCGGCCGCTCCTTTCGCGGCCGAGTGTCCTATGTCGACCCGAAGATTGATACTGCAACGCGCACTGCGCAAGTGCGAATTGAGCTAAATAATCCGGGTGAGATTTTGAAGATTGGGATGTACGTGAACGTTGCGTTCGGTGCAACGGCAGTTGCTGCGAGGACAACGGCCGTCGTGCCGAAAGACGCGGTGCAGATTCTCGAAAATCAGCAGTTTGTTTTTATTCCAACGAACAACGAACGTGAGTTTGTGATGCGACCTCTTCGGCTTGGACCAGAAAGTAACGGTTTTTACCCAGTCATCGAAGGGTTAGCACCAGGCGATCGTGTTGTCACAGAAGGAAGTTTCATGCTGCGTGCGGAATGGATGAAACAACACCCGACTCAATAATCGACAAGTTGGACAGATCATTCAGAGCCGAACGTGAGTAAACGAGCTCTGACTAATCGTGGCAATCTGCAGATCCCTGTGTTTCCCCTCCCATGAAAATGGCCGTCTTCGGTAGAAATATTCGTATTAAACCGTATACTTATGACGAAGTATCGTTGACGAAATCGAGACGCGAGGTTAATACCATGAAGGAACTACTAACACCGATGGATGCGGCACGGCTGGCTGGAGTCAGTTACCCAACGCTAAAGCAATGGATCTACAAAGGTAAGATCCATTCGACTAAAACGATTGGCGGGCATCACCGGGTCGCTCGCGCAGAAATTGAGCGCGTCACTGGAGCCAGACGGACGAGGCAGAAGCGCGGCAAGCCAGTTGGCCTCGACGCCATCAGTGGGCGCAACAAGCTGTTGGGCTCAATCCTCGACATTCGCTACGAAGGTTTATTGGTGCAAGTGACGATCGATGTTGGTGGACAGGAGATTACGTCGATCATTACCAGCGACGCTGCCCGCGCCCTCGGTCTGAAAGTTGGGGTTCAGGTCTACGCACTTATCAAAGCGACGGAAGTGATGGTGATTCGCGGCTGAGAGCATTTTGAGCGAGCCGCATCCTCTGCCTCCAGAGGAAGTGACAGGGAGCGATTTCAATGCGGCGCGTATTCTATGTTGCAGTCTACTCTTTACTTCTTTTCTCATACGCCACCTCAGCAAAGGCGCAAGCAGCTAAAGCAGAACTGATCGGACAAGTCCGGGATCAAAACGGCTCGTTAGTAGACCAGGCCAAGATATCGTTAATTGGGATTGGTACCGGTCTAAATTTTGTTGGCACTGCGCATGATGGTACCTACACAGTCACAAACCTCAAGCCCGGCCTCTACAACATCACAGTCGAAGCAAGTGGTTTCAAGCGGTCACTTCGTGAAGGTGTGCGGCTGGCGACGGGCGAACGCGTGCGTTTGGATTTCGTGCTTGAGCCTGGCACAGTAACCGAAGTTGTCACGATCAATCAGGACGCGTCGCTGCTTAGAACGGAGAGTGGCAGTCTCGGGCAAGTCATCCGCAACCGCAAGATTGTCGATATTCCACTCAACGGTAGAAACTTTCTCTCACTCGTCTCTTTATCAGCTGGAGTGGCACAACCGCCACCGACAACTGCTGGTCCATCATTTCCCAGAATCAACGGGGGTCGGCCGCGCACCAATGAGTATCTGTTCGATGGAATTTCAGTGTTGCAGCCTGAACCGGGACAAGTTGCCTTCTTTCCGGTGGTTGAAGCAATTCAAGAATTCAAAGTTGAAGTAAATAGTCCACCGGCTGAGTTCGGTCGTTTCAATGGCGGCGTCGTCAATCTCTCCACCAAATCTGGAACAAACCATTTTCATGGTTCGGCCTTTGAGTTTCTGAGGAACGAAGCTCTGAATGCTCGTAACCTGTTTGCACCCTCTACCGCTGCAAATCCGAAGAAACCAGTATTTCGTCGCAATCAGTTTGGTGGTGTTGTAGGTGGGCCTATCGTAAAGGACAAGACCTTCTTTTTTGGCGACTACCAGGGCACGAGGCAATTGATCGCCCGTGTTCGCATCTCCACGGTGCCAACGCTGGCGCAGAGATCGGGGAACTTTGCGTCGAGTCTGGGCTCACAACTTTACCTGCAGCCCAACGGCACGATCAGCACGACGGTGTCCGGTACTCCTCTAATGGTTACCGATATCAACGGAAATCCGATTCAAGCGCGAGTGGGACAAATTTTTCGTCCTTCAGATCATCGGGCTTACACCAACAATCAGATTCCGACAAATACCTTCGATTCGGTGGCCTCCAGTTTGTTGCAGCGTTATCCCTCTCCGACAAGCAGCGGTGCCGCCAATAATTTCACGCGTATCGGAAACGAAAGCGACAATCAGGACCAATACGACATCCGAATAGATCATCGCTTCTCAGAGAGAAACCAACTGTACAGTCGCTTCTCATATTTTAAAGACCTGACAGCGCCAGTAACGCCTTTGCCGGACGGGAGCGGCAACATTACTACTGGTGTCACCGGATTGACGGACACACGCGCGCAATCATTCGCAGGAAACTTCATTCATGTTTTCAATTCGCGAACGCTGAACGAACTGCGAGTTGGATACACGCGGCGGTCTATCGATCGAGAAGCCACGTCACTAGATTCGCCGCCCTCGCAAAGCATAAGTTTGCCAGGGATTCCGACTAACGGCGCTTTTGAGACTACGCTCCCGACGTTCACGGTAGCTGGGTTGCAACAGCTCGGTCCCTCGGCTAACACAGCCTCAAATTTTCGTACTGATGTTACCCAGATCTTTGACGCAGTCTCGCATCAGTATAAAAGACATTCGTTAAAGGCAGGCATCGACTCTCGTTGGGAACGGCTCGACGTAATTCAACCTCCCTCCCCAACGGGTACTTTTAGTTTCAATACTCTCTTCACCAACTCACAAGGTATACCAACGATTGGTTCAGCATTGTCGAGCTTCACCGGCAACTCACTCGCGAGTTTTTTGTTGGGCCAGGTGCAGAACTTCTCTATTGATATTCAACAACGTGTCCTCCGTCCACGAGCACACTCGCAAGAGTACTTTGTTCAGGACGACTTCAAAGCCTCCTCGCGTCTCACCATCAACGCCGGACTTCGTTATACCCTCAACTTTCCGTCAACCGACGCCGACAATCAAAGTGCGGTTTTCAATCTGCAGACACAACAACTTGATTATTTAGGACAGAACGGTAACAGCAGATCTGCAAGGCAACTCCACAAGGTCGATTTCGGTCCGCGGCTCGGAATAGCATATCGCTTTAATGATAAAACAGTGATGCGTGCAGGCTATGGTGTGATCTGGATCGAGATGGCTGGCATCACCACGCCGTTTACAACGCCACAGTTTCCTTTCATTCAAACAGTCTCACAGCGCACACTCGACAACATCACGCCAGCGTTTGTGCTATCGACAGGACCCAGCGTGGCTCCCGTTGGATTAACGCCCGATGCGGGTTTAGGTCAGGGCGTTTTTACCGTTGATTCGGACCTCGGAAGCGGCTACGCGCAGCAGTGGAATTTCGCCGTTCAACGGGAGCTGATGAAGAACATGGTGGTCGAAGTGGCTTACGCCGGATCTAAGATCACGCACGTTGGTATTCCCGATGTGAACATCAATCAATTGACTGTCAGCCAACTTGCCATGGGAACCGCATTGCTCACGCGAGTGCCTAATCCCTTCTTTGGGCAAATCCCGCGTTCGTCGAGTTTGGGTGATCCAACAATTCCGGTGGGGCAGTTGCTGAAACCGTATCCGCGTTTTACGAATGTCGACTTTTATCGCAACAATGTCGGCAATACGAACTACAACGCGCTGCAGGCGAAGTTAGAGCAGCGCTTCTCGCACGGACTTTCATTTTTGGTCAGTTATACGCGGTCGAAGCTTATCGATGAAGCTTCTTCCGTTTTCGACGCCACAATCTTGACAGGCCCGATCGCAAATTTTCCGGTGGCCGACAGTTTTAATCGCAAACTCGAGCGGGATGTTTCAAACGGAGATATGCTGAATGTATTTGTGACGAGTTTTACTTACGAGTTGCCGTTCGGTAAGGGAAAGCGATTCGCCACGAGTGGAGTCGCGAGCAAGATCTTCGGTGGATTGGAACTAGCGGGAGTTGCCACTATGCAATCCGGACTACCGTTAGCCGTAACTCAGGTGACGAACTTTAATGCCTTCGCCGGTTTTGGCACGCAGCGTCCAAATCTGGTGTTCGATCCCAATCTACCATCCTCGCAGCAAACGACTGCTCAGTTCTTTAACACGGCAGCGTTCAACATTGCGCCGCAATTTACGATTGGTAACGCCTCTCGTAATCCAGTGCGCGGTCCGCATTATCGGAATCTCGACATGGCGCTTATCAAGCGCGTTTACTTTGGTGAAGCGCGCAGTTTCGAATTTCGTGCTGAGGTATTCAACCTGACAAATACACCGCCATTGGGTGCACCAGCGACGGTTGCCGGGGCTGCGGGCTTTGGATCGATTATTTCTGCGGGTGATCCGCGCGTGATTCAGTTTGGCGCCAAATTCAATTTTTAATCATCGCTCAGCTTAGTGCAGATATTCGATCACGTATCGGAGGTAGGGTAATGAACTCACTAGTGTGTCGGACCGTGTTCATGCCAGCGCTGTTATTGCTGTTCGCCTTGATTCTGGGACAAGCTAGCGCTCAAAAGACTGCTCCGGTTCTCCTTACGATCACTGGTCAGGTTGACCAACCTGTAAAACTGACGGCTGACGATTTAGCCAAACTGCCTCACCGCAGCGTTAACGCCAAAGATCATGACGGCAAGAATACAACTTTCGAAGGTGTCGAAGTTGGCGAAATACTCAAATTGGCTGGAGTGAAGTCCGGCGAAGCACTGCGCGGTAAGGAACTAGCACTGTTCCTGGTCGCTGAAGCATCCGATGGCTATCGAGTGGTCTTTGCTTTACCGGAACTAGATCACGCATTCACTAATCGCATTATCATCATTGCCGACAAGCGTGACGGAAAACCGTTAGGTGAAAAAGAAGGACCGTTAAGACTCGTTGTGCCCGATGAGAGGCGAGAGGCTCGCTGGG
>PSRF01000359.1 GCA_003175865.1 Blastocatellia bacterium | reverse complement strand
TCGGACTTGGACTTGGACTTGGCGCCGCCGCAGGACCCTGTGCCGGCGCTGGCGTTTGATTCTGCGAATAAACAGTCACCGTGGCAAACGCCACAGCAATTACGATGACAAGTAGTAACCCTGCGTCGTAAACGGAGCGCGACCTTTCTTTCATATGAAAGTGTCCTTTCAAATTTTGATGTTGCCTAAAACTGCGCGGGATAAAACAGAACGGACTGTAGAACGGTGTTACGCAACGCGCCGCGAATTGTTTCGCCTAGAGTGCGGAATATAAATAAGTTGAGCCGTCGAATGCAATAGACCGAACATTATTTTAGAGGCGAGCTAACCATTGGCCGTATCGTTTGCGCCTTGATTCAAGCCGCTCCTTGAAGTTCACAGGTGGGGCGGGCCTGGTGGTAATAACCGTGTCGAGTTCATTTCGATAAATGCTATTACCCCAAAGTCGTACCGCTTTTTACACTTTCTGCAAGACGCTTCGCATCAGGTAAGGCTTCGAGCGCTCGAAGAACTTGAGTATCACCATCAAGCAACACGCGAGCTCCGGCGTCGTTTGAAAATGCCGCAGTAATTATTTCTTGCCGTAGACGAAGTTTTGCGAATTCGAGGTCGGCATCAACCTGCGACGGAGTCACCTGAAGTTCACTTTGACTCTTGACGAAGTTCTTAAACGCATCGAGGACACGATCGTTGATAGCAAAATCCGTTTGCTTCGGATTTTTGCCGTACTGCACTTTATCTACTTTGTAGTTTTCAAGGCCGGGCAATAACCCTGCAGCGAGTTGTCGCGTGAAATGGAATGCCGCTTCGGCTATCCGCAATCGCTCCGGGCTGTTCAATGGTTCTTTCACCTCGATGTCAGGTGTTATACCACCGCCCCCATAGAAAACTCGACCGGCTGCTGTTTTAACGGCTGGTCCAGTTTGCGGATGTGGAGTTGGGGATGCTAGCGCAAGTGGTGAATCGAGGTTCCTGGAGTTCTGCGCAGGCTTGTCGACCTCAGCGTCGTGTCGAGTGTAGTAGTCGTAAAGAGAGCCGCTCGAGTAATCGCGCTGGAGTGATCGACCGTAGGGTGTATAGTAACGCGCGGTTGTCAGAGTCAAACCTGTGTTGTACGGCAATGGAAAGATTCGCTGTACAAGCCCCTTCCCAAAACTCGTTTCACCTACAATCAATCCACGACCATGATCCTGAATTGCACCTGCTACGATTTCTGATGCCGATGCGGTGTTCCGATTGATCAGAATAACCAGTGGCACAGTTGCCGGATCAGAACCACTCGACTTGTAAACAATCGGTTCACTGTATTCAGTTCGACCTTTGACTGAAACAACAACCTGCCCGCGCGGTAGAAACTCGCCGGCCACTTCAATCGCCTGATCCAGCAGACCTCCCGGGTTGCCGCGTAGATCCAGAATGAGCTGCCGCATTCCCTGCTCATCAAGTTTCTTCATTGCCTCGCGCAACTCGTCGTCACTTGACCGCTGAAAACCCCCAGTCAAACCTATGTAGCCAGTGCCAGGCCGGATCATGTAGGAGTTACGGACCGTCGGCAACGGCACGGAATCTCGCACGATTGTGAAATAAAGGGGAGCCTCCGAACCGACTCGTTCCACCTTGAGCGTCACGGGTTCGCCACGGGCACCGCGCACATTTTTTGACACCTGTTCACTCGTCCAATCACGCGCATCCTTGCCGTCTACTTCTAAAATTCGATCACCATACCTGAGACCGAGGCGTGCGGCTGGCGTACCTTCGACGGCAGACTGAACGTAAACACCATCGCGGTGCTGGACGATGGTTACGCCGATTCCGTAAAAACGGGAGTCCTGGTCCTCTTTTAATTTCCTAAATTCGTTGTACGGGAAATACATCGAGTGCGGATCGAGTGTCGAAAGCATCCCTTGTATCGCGGCCTGAGTTGCCTTTTCATGATCGATTTCGCCGGAGTAGTTTGACGTAATCGTTGCGATCGCTTCGTTGTAGTCTCTCTCTATCTCTTCAGGAGCACGATAGGCTTTGACGGAGGTGCTTGTCCGGGTAAATCTCCGCGTGCTTCCAACTGTGCCGCCAAATACCGCCGCGATCAGGATGATCCCGGTCGCGGTCAGCAAAAACCTCTTACTGAATGCCGGGGAGGAATAATCTGCTGTCGGCTCTTCTAGGTGACGCGCAACTTCCATAGCTTGAAATATAACACAGGCCACGAGCGTCCTCCGAAACGTCGAGAGCGTTTTGTTATGTGTTATAGTCCTACAAGAAAACATCTATGATCACATCCCTCTCAGTAGTTATCCCAGCCTACAATGAAACAGCTCGCCTAGGAAAAACGCTTCATACAACCGTCGAATATCTGCGTCAGAATTGGCCTGAGTCTGAATTAATCGTGGTTGATGATGGTTCGTCGGACGAAACTGCTGCCGTCGCACGCAGCGCGTTCGACAACAGTGGACCGTTGCGAACCTCGGTAATAAGTTACAAGTCGAATCTCGGAAAGGGCCGGGCCGTCAGATTAGGTCTGTTAGCTGCGCGCAATGACGTAGTGCTCTTTTCCGACGCCGACTTATCAACTCCAATCACCGAAACGCCGAAATTGGTTGATCCGATCATACAAGGCAAGTTTGATGTGACCTTGGGCTCACGGGCTTTAGACCGAGATCTGATTGGAGTGCATCAGCCCTGGCGCCGTGAGCAAGGAGGACGAATCTTCAACCTGGCTGTCCGTCTTGCAACCGGACTTCCTTTCTGGGACACCCAATGTGGATTCAAGGCATTTCGTATGAGCGTGTGCAGACCGTTGGTTGAATCGGCGAATGTTGATCGATTTGGTTTCGATGTCGAGCTGCTTTATCTCGCTTACAAAGCCGGCCTTCGATTGAGTGAGATAGCCGTGCGCTGGGACCATAACGACGGAAGCAAAGTCAACGTCATGAGTGACAGCTTCAAGATGCTAAATGAGGTTTGGTCCATACGACAGCAGAATAGACGCGGCATCTACGAGAAGGCAATCAGAGCGGTGAAAGACTTGCCTACGCAATAGCACTTTATGCTTTGTATTTTGTGTTTTGTGCATTGGACTTTGTGCGTTTATAGATTTTCGAATTCAGATAACGAAGTTTAAAATCAAGGTGTAGGAACCACAACAAAGCACAAAGCGCAGACCAAAATGACTGCTCGACTCAACGTAAACATCGATCACGTCGCTACCGTTCGTCAGGCGCGGCGAGCCCCTGAACCCAGCGTCATAGCCGCAGCCATGGCGTGCGAACAGGCAGGCGCTGATGGAATTACTGTTCACCTTCGTGGAGATCGACGTCATATCCAAGACAACGACATTCGCCTCTTGCGTGATAGCGTCACAACGTATCTGAACATGGAGATGGCTGCGACTGAGGAGATGTTGAAGATAGCGCTCGATAATAAACCTGACGCTGTAACGCTGGTTGCTGAACGCGCGGACGAAATCACAACAGAAGGTGGACTCGATGTTCAAGCGAATATCGCAATCGTTCGCGCAGCCGTCGCTAAATTACGACAGGGCAAAATCATAACGAGTGTCTTTATCGATCCGGATCCGGATCAGATCACTGCCGCGCATGATCTTGGGGCCCAGCAAGTTGAGTTGTGTACTGCCGCTTATGCAGATGCAACGCTAGGCGCACGTGCCATTCACGGCGAAGGCGCCGCGCGCGCAGCTCAGGAACTGCGCAGGTTGCGAGAAGGGGCCACACTGGCACGTCAGTACGGATTGCACGTGGCGGCAGGTCATGGGTTAACTTATCGAAACGTGGGTGCGGTTGCTGCAATATCGGAGATTACCGAATTCAACATTGGACATAACATAGTTGCCCGCGCACTCTTTGTTGGACTGGAAGCTGCTGTAAGAGAAATGAGAGAGGCGATTCGCGCGGCTGGCGTGCAAACATCGCGGTGGGTAAGTTAAAAATCTTGCGCAGTGTGCGGTTCCTCTAACCGCGTGCCGTCGCAAGTTGTAGACGGACTACTGATCGCTCGAACTCTGTACGGGCTTGCTCCAGATCTTCCTCACTACCACTCCACGAGCCCAATTGTTTCTCCAGTTTCTCGCGCGACTGCCTTGCGCGAGCGACGTCGATCTCCTCCGGTCGCTCAGCGACTTCGGCCAATACGGAGACGTGATCGTCGTGAACTTCAACGAATCCACCCGAAACCAGCACGGAAAAACTCTTCCCGCCGTCAACGTAGGTCGATACACCAGTTTGTAATTGGGAAATCAGAGGAGTGTGTCCTGGAAGTATTCCGAGTTCACCACCAAGTCCAGGAACAGTGACCATGTCGACAGTTTCGGAAAGCACCCGTCGCTCAGGAGTAACTACTTCGAGTTGAATTTTATCTGCCATGATTTGCGAGTCGCCGTGTCTCCGCGTCAGTTCTTCTACTGCGCCATCGTCTTGGCTTTCTCCACGACCTCTTCGATTGTACCGACCATGTAGAACGCCTGTTCCGGAAGATCATCGTGTTTGCCATCGACGATTTCACGGAAACCGCGAATCGTATCTTCCAGCTTCACATACTTCCCTTCGAGACCCGTGAACTGCTCGGCGACGTGGAATGGTTGCGAGAAAAATCTCTGAATTTTGCGTGCTCGAGCAACGATCAGTTTGTCCTCATCTGAAAGTTCATCGAGACCGAGAATCGCGATGATGTCCTGCAGATCTTTGTATCGTTGCAGCACGCGCTTCACATCCTGCGCAGTGTTGTAATGGTCTTCTCCAAGGATGCGCGGATCAAGGATGCGTGACGAAGAAGCAAGTGGATCCACCGCCGGATAGATTCCCAACTCAACGATCTGTCGCGACAGTGCTGTAACCGCGTCGAGGTGCGCGAACGTTGTTGCGGGCGCTGGATCTGTATAGTCGTCTGCCGGAACATACACCGCCTGAATGGAAGTGATTGAACCCGTCTTTGTCGACGTGATCCGTTCCTGCATTTCGCCCATTTCAGTCGCAAGGTTTGGCTGATAACCCACCGCCGAAGGCATGCGACCGAGCAGTGCCGAAACCTCTGAACCTGCTTGCGTGAAGCGGAAAATGTTATCGATGAACAACAACACGTCGAGTCCTTGATCACGGAAGTACTCGGCAACGGTCAACCCTGAAAGTGCGACTCGCAAACGTGCCCCCGGCGGTTCAGTCATCTGACCATAGATCAATGCCACCTTCGATTTGCCAATCGCATGCATATCAACCTTCGACAAATCGAATAGCCCAGTCTCCTTTAAATTCTTATTAAAGGTTTCGCCAAACTGGATAACTTCTGACTCCACCATTTCGCGAAGCAGATCATTTCCTTCGCGTGTGCGTTCGCCGACGCCAGCAAAGACCGAGAATCCCGAACGTGCTTTCGCGATGTTGTTAATGAGTTCCATCACGATCACGGTCTTGCCTACGCCCGCACCACCGAACAAACCAATCTTGCCACCCCGAAGGAATGGCTGAATCAGATCGATAACCTTGATGCCAGTTTCAAACATCTGGAGTTCAGTTGACTGCTCTTCAAACGAAGGAGCGTGACGATGAATCGGATATCGCTGCTTGTGTGGCACCGGGCCGAGCGTATCAACGGGTTGTCCAATTACATTGAGCACACGACCGAGTGTTCCTTCACCAACTGGCATTGTAATTGGTCCACCAGTGTCAATCGCTTTCATCCCACGTACCATCCCGTCGGTTGGAAGCATCGAGACCGCGCGGACACGTCCTTCACCAAGGTGTTGCTGAACTTCAGCGATTACGTCAATCGGATCTGGAACGTCGAAACCATCTGACGTAACGCGAAGCGCCTGATAGATGGGGGGCAGATACTTTCCTTCGAACTCGACGTCCAGTACAGGACCGATGATCTGAACAACTTTACCGACATGCTCACCGTTCGTGTTTCCGCTAGGGGTAGACATACTTCGTTGAACTCCTCCGCAACGATTAAGACAACTAACTGGCTGGTTTTAAAGGCCAAATAAGATAGCACATTCGCAAACACTCACCAAAACGACGCGTAGAAGAGTCGGCAGTCGCCAGTAGTCTGGCGGCAGTAAGCAGAAAGTAGTCGGCAGAAAGCAGAAAGCGGTTGGCGGGTAGCAGTCGGCGGCTTGGCCGCGTTCCTTGCGGAAAGCCTCTGGCTTTCCGTTGGTTGAGAACAGAACAAAGGCTATGCCTCTCTGCGCGGGCATAGCCCTTCGTATTTTGGGTGGCAGATCGGAAGCCTGAGGCTTTCCGCAAGGAACGCGGCCAAGCCGCCGACTGCCACTGCCAACCGCTTTCTGCCTACTGCCGACTCCTACTGCCGACTGCCTAATGCCAATTGCCTACTCCCCACTTTTCTCGGAACCTAACTTGTACTATTATCGTAGTACAAGTAGAAATGAGCCAAATCTTCTCATTAAGCCCTTCGCATCCCATGCCGCTCTACGCACAACTGACGCGAGCGATTCAGTTTGCGATAGCGACCGGGAGGCTCAGAGTCGGAGAGCAACTGCCGACCGTCAGGCAACTGGCTGTAGACCTGCGCGTTAATGCCAATACTGTCGCAAAGGTTTACGCCGAACTGGAACGGAGTGGGATTCTCGAGACGCGAAGAGGTGTGGGAACGTTTGTGTGCGCCCGCCATTTCGAAGCAACTCGAAACCGGGATCACCAAAAGCGCCTGCGCGAACTGGTGGACCGGTTCATCGAAGAGGCCGCTGCTATGGGCTTTTCAGCGGACGATCTGATTGATCAGCTGCAAACGAGGCGCAAGAAGGAGACGAAGAAAAATGGCTAACAGTATTACCAGTATGATGCAAACGCGAGACAACCTGCCCGCTAAAAACACGCCTCGCGCGAATGTAGTTTCAGCTGCGGCCTTTCTACTTCCACTCGCGCTCGGTGCGCTGACAACGGCGCTTACCTTCAGTCCCGCAGGAGTTATCGTTGGACTGTTGCTCGGGTTGCTGTTGGCGCAGTCGCCGAAGGTCGCACGTCAATGGGAACGCGGTGTAGTTTTGAGATTGGGTAAGTACGTGGGGTTACGTGGTCCAGGCTTGTTCTGGGTCATTCCCTTTGTCGATACAGTCTCAGCCTGGATCGATCAACGCGTAATCACGACCAGTTTTGCTGCTGAAGAAACGTTGACGTCCGATACAGTTCCTGTGAATGTGGACGCAGTCTTGTTCTGGATGGTCTATGATCCAGAGAAAGCCGCATTGGAGGTTCAAAATTACGCTCAGGCTGTTAGCTGGGCTGCGCAAACGGCCTTGCGCGACATCATTGGCAGGACTTCGTTGACCGATCTTCTGCGTGGTCGTGAACGAATTGAAGACGAACTCCAAAAATTGATCGATGAGCGCTCGAATCCCTGGGGCGTGACTGTCCAGTCAGTAGAGATGCGTGACGTAATCATTCCGTCTGCATTGCAGGATGCAATGTCACGTGAAGCTCAAGCCGCTCGCGAAAAACAGGCTCGCATTATTTTGGGCCAAGCCGAAGTTGAGATAGCACATTCCTTCGAGAAGGCCGCTCAGTCGTATCGCGACAACCCAACAGCGTTGCATCTTCGCGCGATGAACATGTTGTATGAAGGATTGAAGGAGAAGGGTGCGTTGATGCTTGTCCCGAGCAGCGCAGTTGAATCCATGGGCATGGGCGGATTGTTGGGAGCAGCAGCTTTGAGGCAACAGACCTTGACTGGAAGTGACGAGGTGCCTGAATAACAGTAGGGGCGGCACTCTGTGGCCGCCCCCTCTTTTCTTAGGTTGATCTGACGAAACAATAGGGGCGGCACTCTGTGGCCGCCCCCTCTTTTCTTAGGTTGATCTGACGAAAC
>PSRF01000364.1 GCA_003175865.1 Blastocatellia bacterium | reverse complement strand
CGTCGGCGTCGGTGTCGGCGACGATCCGCAAGTCGGGAACTTAAATGTTCCTATGCGCGTCCGCCAGTTAAAAGAACTGACCGTCACGTAATACTCATTCGTGTACCAGAAAGTACAATCATCATTGGGGTCAATAGTTAAAGCACTGTAATCACCCCAGCGACTACCAGTTCCGCTTTGACTTCCCGTGCCAGCAAACAGTGTGGCCTCGCCCTGACCAAGTGTGTTCAGGGGGTCCGACGCGAGACGTCCCGCATATCGAAGTTGGGGAAAGATGGTCGAACTCGACGCACTGTAACCAACTGCCAGGTTCCCGTCTCCGTCCATGGCCGCACTGCCCATCCACCTCCACGTCGAGTCAGGTTGATAAGTACTCTCCTGGAATACTGTGACTGGCCCAGCTGATACGTTACGTAATTCAAACCAGCGCACACCTGCCACGCTGCCAGAACTAACTGTGTAATTGCCAACAACTGCTTCGTGATCGGCGAAGTTGCGATACGTGAGTCGGAACATCAGACGATCACCAATGCCATCGAGTCGGGAGGTTGTTCCGGACTGTGGAACACAGGATCTAGTCGTCGCACATAACTGACTGAAACCAGCGGCGGCTGGTGCGTCAAACAGTGTAAAAGTCGTATTTGCCGGTGTCGCGAAGTCGGCATGAAACTTGAACACACGGTAAGTTCCGTTCCCTGGAAACTCGACGAAAATTGCGGGCGCACCTGCGGGCGGCAAATTTGAGCCATCTAGATCCGCTGGCAGGTAGACGTCCTCGGTTGATCCCCCGGTGACTCCTTGCGTTACAAACGTCGCAGGCAAACCGCTCAGCATTTTTGACCTATCAAACGCAAATGCCTGTGGTCCAAGGAATGCCGTTCCTGACGAATTGAAGACGTTCATGCTCATGTAATAAGCATCCGGCCACACACTTAGGTGCGGATAATCAAAGAAGTTCGAACCGAGATGGAAATCGTAACGATGATAGGAACCAGTCGCATCGCTCGTAGCCGAAACGGCAACACATTCATCGGTAGGTATTGAAGGTCCCGCAAACTGGCTGATCACCCAGCGACCAGCGAGTTGATCGTACATTACTACCGGATCGCCATCGCCACTTGTTTCGCAAACACCTCCAAAACCTTGCCAAATCGTAGAAATTCCTGATGGCCCAAGTTGTGATGCGCCAGTTGTTTTATCGAAGACTTGATAGCCCTCATTTACGATCTGCACATATTGCGTCGCGCCCACTTCTCCGTTCGTATCAGGAGGTGCGCAGTTACATGCAACACCGGGGTACTGGATACCATTGAAATTGAGGTCGGTAGTCGGCATGTTCGGAGTCACGAATTCACTAGCAGCAACAGAGTTCTGAACGACCTTATCTGGAGCGTCTTTATGTTTGTGCGGTATCTTTGGGTTCTCGTTAGCTTCGCGCTCCGGTTTGAAGTCCATTGGCTTCTGTTTCATTTCCCGGAGGGGTATCGAAGTGTCGTTGCGGACAGAAGCCCCCACAGTCGTCTCGGCTTTATCGTTCTGCACCGGGACATTCAAGACTGCGGCCGAGGCCGGGCCGGACGCCGAACTCAACCTTTTCGCCTCAATAATTCTTGGCACGACAACAACTAAAGCGCACAACGAGATGCTCGTGAGCGCAAGCAGGACTTTGACTCGCATAGTAATCTCCCCTTTTCGAGAACGAACCTTGCTAGTAATAGAAGCCTAAAAAGCCTCGCGTTCCTGAGTTGGACTATCGCGACTAAGGAAATGGGAGGATGCCGGGGCAATACTGAGCAAATCGAAACTAACATAACCGGAAATGACTGGGCAACCCAATTTCAGCTCTTAATCAGTTGCCACACTGTCAAGGTCCGGCCATCCCCAGGTTTCGACGCGAAAGTCTTTGGACGCGGCCCCCCAGGGGCGGCCACGCAAATCCTTAGAGTGTTGCCAGACAACTCGTAAATTCCTGCCTGTTCCTCGCCTTTGTTCTGCCCACTCAAATTCACGTAGTCAATAACATCATGAGGTTTGCCAGTTCCAAGCGTGAACTGCGCATCCAGGAACACTTGAGGTCCAGCCAGAACCTTTGTAGTGTTCCCAACCACAACCCGTTTGCACCACTTGACCATCGTGTCGTCCATTGGCGTTCCATTGAAAACCGCTGACACCATCGCCCATTCGCCCTCAAGTCTAGTGCGTTTACCCGACGAGGATTGAGATCCTGACCTGAGAACAGGCTGATGTGCCGGACTCTTGATCGGAGTCTTGTCAGGTTTAGTGCGACTCAGAGTTTCGAGAACAACTCCGGAACCATTTGGCGAAGCAAATTTACGCGGACGAACATCACCGGGAAGCGCAAAACAGATCGACCATTCATCACCGTCGATCCGATAAATGCCAAGCTGTCTGGTTCCTTTGGCGTGACCTCCTGTGAACACCAGATCGACAGTTTTAGGTTTCTTATCGGCGGCAATCTCAAGCACACCTTTGTACGGTGCTCCCATACCCAATGATGTGAATTGATCTCCCTTAACAACGATGCGCGCTTCTTGAAGCAGCGCACCTGACATCGGTTTACCGTCGGACTGTAATGCAGTCACACTCCAAGTGCCTTGTAACTTGTCGAGATCTGATGACATGTGGAACCTCAGCTGTTTAGCTGCACAGCGGCGAAATCTTACGCGTCTTCGATCACGGAGTCACGGCTAACTTAGTGCAAATACAGTTCAGAGTTCAAACCTCAATTTGCTTCCGGAGCAAAGCCATACTAAAGAGCCTCTAGCAAAAATCATCTTGAGGTGAAAAGTCAACCAAAAGAAAACTGTCGTTTAATGTTTCCTCGTGACCTGATTATTTTAAGAGCCTCTAAAGTTTGAACCCCTAACACTCTTGTTCACTTCGCCTTCGTCTCACGCATCTTTTTCTCAGTAGTTCTCACCGAGAGCTCGACACCACTTCCGTAATCAGGACCATGCTTACGCGAAGATCCTTCTACTGGATTAGCAGGTGGAACTGGAGCGTTACCGCCTCGAGCACGCATCGGCTTTTGAGCGTTAGATCGCTTTCCGCGCTTCTTTGATTCTGTCTGCTCATACTCTTCATCCTCCGATGAAGAATCTGCAAACCGAGTACCAACCCTTCCACGCTTTTTTGACGAATGACTCTTTGTGCAATGCAGCACAGTTCCTCAAAGAGTTCCTTAGTGCATCGACACAATCAAAGTAACCAAACGAACTGAAACAACATCTAACTGGTTCGACAATTCCAGTCATAATCAAGAAATGAAAAGCATTACATATGAGCAAGAATCTATACGCACGGCGACGCATACTCGCTCGACTTCCATGGTCTCAAGACGATCAGATAGACAAAAAGCCACACCGAGACATTTGCTACTCGCTTTGATGAACTGGCAGCGTTGGTCACCGAACTCTCGCGCCAGATTCAACAGCTCAAATCTGATCTCGCCGCAAGTCATGAACAAATCTCTTCGGAAGAGGTCCAACTGACAACACGTGGAATTGACTTCTATCGAGAAGTCGAGCGATTTGAAATCGGCTTGATTAGATCAGCCTTGCGAGCGGCGCATGGGAATCAGACGCAGGCCGCAAAACATCTTCGCATCAATCCAACGACTCTAAACGCAAAGATGAAACACTACGGAGTTAACTCGCTTCCGTGGATACGCGAAGCCAAAACCGTCAAGGGAGTTGATCAGAATCACGCTGCTCGGTTCGTCGCAACGGGCTTACGTAAAGAAAAGGTAACGAAGTAACAGCCTCGTGAAACTATACGAATTTGGAAAAAACCGAAGCTTTGGATCGCTGGTCTACGATTAATCAAACAGTCCACACGATACCTCAGGGACATAAAGCCACACTCGAATCTCACCTCTCGGAATCGCTACGGAAAATGCGTATTTCCACATTATCGGAATTCGTCTGAATACGAAGGCACCGTCGTTGCTTCTTCAACTGTGCACGAGAGCTAGCAACATGTGATGTAGTCGAAGAATAGTGGGCGGCTCACGCTGCAACAGCTCTGTGAAAGATGGAGTACGTGTGCGTTGATTGACTCCCTGGGATTAGCGACACACGACGAATAAGAACTTTTTGAAAGGAAGATACAGGGATGAGAACACTCGCGTTAGTGATTACCCTATGCGTCGGTTCAGTATTTTCGACGGCTTTCGCGCAGGACGTTCAAACTAAGGGCTTTATCGGTGGCACTGTAACCGACGCAACCGGTGCTGCGGTGCCGGGAGCCAAGGTGACCGTCATCGGTCGAACAGGAGAACGGACTGAAGCAACAAATGATAATGGCGTGTTTAGAATCGAGAACTTGGACCCTGGCACTTACACAGTCCGAGTGGAACAGTCTGGATTCAAAACCGCAGTCGCAAACAATGTGACCGTAAATGTCGGTCGCGAATCGAGCCTGAACCTGAAGCTTGAGCCGGGCGAGATTTCGGCAACTGTTGATGTAACCGCAAATGTTGGCGGAATCGATCAGCAAAGCACAGCAACAGGACAGAATCTTAACGATCAACTTTTCCAGAACGTTCCTGTCCAACGGCAGGTCTCAAGTCTCTTCTACTTATCCCCAGGAGCATCAGACAGCATAAACGGTGGACGCGATAATCCGTCGATCGCTGGTGGTTCAGCGCTCGACAATCTTTACGTCGCTGATGGCGTGAATATCACCAACTCTGCATTTGGTGGTATCGGCACCTTCTCACGTTCATATGGAGCACTCGGCACCGGCATCAACACCTCATTCATTAAAGAGGTTCAGGTGAAGACCGGCGGTTTTGAGCCGCAGTATGGCCAATCAGAAGGTGGCATCATCAACATTATTACTCAGTCAGGCGGGAACGCTTATCACGGTTCAATCTACGCCTTTGCGAAGCCGAAAGCTTTCGAAGCAACACGACGTCAGGCAGATGACCTACGCGTCAACAAGCAAGGCAAACTGTTGCACGAAGAAAATTACGATGTGGGTTCCGATATAGGTGGATATGTACCGGGATTCAAGGACCACCTTTTCTTTTTCGGTTCCTTCAACCCGACGGTCCGAAGAGAGGTCGTGCAAGGCGTTCAGGCTAATGCCGCGGACATAGCCGCCGGTAACGAATCAATCGTGAACTCCGGGCTGTTCCTGTTGCGTGGGCAGTTTGCTCGCCGATATCGCACATACAACTATGCAGGCAAAGTTGACTACGTAATCAATCCAAATCACCAGGTGACGTTTTCGATTTTTGGCGACCCAACAAAAACGAACCTCTCTTCTTTCGCTTTCTTGAACATCGACAACACGACAGCCGACAGTGTTCTCGACTACGGCACACGCAATTGGGCCGTACGTTACAACGGTTCGCTGTCGCCGACCTGGACTTTGAATTCATCGTTCAGCCAGGGTCGAAGTCGTTTCGATGAGAGTGGTTTCGCAGACATCAACCAAATCGCCATTCGACTTCCGATCGATCCAATTCGTGGCAACTACACCGCTGTAGGTCGTGGCTTCTTCGAGCCGACTGTCAGCAAGAATTGGAAGTGGGACGTCAATACCGTGAAGATCTGGAACAAGTTTGGACAACACACGGTGGGCGTTGGTTACACATATCAACGTTCATCTTATTCAGGGTCACGGGAACGGAGTGGACCTCGTTATCCGATTCCTTCTACGAACGCTATCGGCACACCCGCTGATGATCTTGGGATACCCGCGTTTGCAGTTGGCCAGCAGTTCAATGTGCAGTTCCGTCTGCGATCACAATCTACCACCTGCACACTGTGTCCACTCTTCAACGTTCGCGGCAATTTGACACCGGTTTCGCTCCAGGTATTTCGCGGTGAGTTTGGTCCACCAAACTTCGATACGCGATCGAACTACAACGCCGGGTATGTCCAAGACACGTGGCGTATTAATAAACACATCACGGCGCTTCTTGGCTTACGCATGGAACAGGAGCGGATCATCGGTAGTCAACTACAAAACGGCAGCCGTTATGGCTACAGCTTTACCGATCAATGGGCACCTCGGTTGGGTGCGACTTTCGATCCAACTGGTAACGGCAAGATCAAGATCTACTACAACTATGGGCGCTTCTTTGAGTATCTACCACTTGATGCTGCTGAACGTTCACTGTCGCAGGAGCTTGATTTCACAGGCGCACGTTTCGCACCTGCATTCACTGTCAATGCGGCGGGACAACGAATCGTAACTCTTGATCAGTTCGGCGCTCCAATACCAGTAATCGATGCTGCTCATCTGCTGAGCGGAACAAGTGCAGCTGGAGGATTGTCGAACGCGATTACTGTTTCCGCCTCAGATATTAGTGCAGTGACTGCCGGGACAAAGCTGGGCTACCAGGATGAACACATCATTGGAGCTGACTTCCAACTACCGCACAACTTTGTGTTGTCAGCGCGGTACCAATATCGAAACTTAAAACGCGTCATCGAGGACATGGCTGTTCTTTCACCTGAGGCCGCCCTTGCGGGCATTGGGCAGACCTTCTTCATCGGGAACCCGAGTAGTCGTCTTGATGCAGCAACTAACCTGCTACAGTTTGCATTCCCTATCGGGGGTACGCCGCCAGCAGGTTGTGATTCCGGCATTTCCACTGAAGTTGACGATCCAGTAACAGGTGCTCCGATCTCAAACGTTTGTTTCGGTTCGAAGGGAATCAATCCGGTTACCGGTGGCTCAATAAATGTACCGGACGGAGTACCCGACGGATTTGCGGATCCACGTCGAAAGTACAAAGCCTTCGAACTTGAACTCAACAAACGCTTCTCGAATAACTGGCAGCTGCTTTCAAACTTCCGGATCGCTTCATTGCGCGGAAACTATGAAGGCCATCTCCGCAACGATAACGGTCAAACCGATCCGGGCATCAGCTCGCTGTTTGACTTCACCGCGGGTCAGTTCAACCTGCTCGGCGATCAATTCGCCATCGGACCGTTAAATACTGATAGGCGTTTTATCTCCAACATCTATGGTAACTACACCTTCAGTAAGGAACGGAACCTCTTGAAAGCACATTTCCTGAACGGCCTGAATCTCGGCGCTGGATTCCACATGGAATCCGGGGTTCCAATCAGCGAGTTTCTGCCGCACCCGGTTTACCTGAATGCAGGTGAAGTACCGGTTGGTGGGCGCGGCAAACTTGGTCGCACGCCGTTCTTCAGCCAATTGGATCTTCACGCTGACTATCCATGGGTAATCAACGAACATATGAAGATGAGCTTCATCGCCGATTTCTTCAACGTCACGAACAGTCGCAAACTCCGACTTCCCGACATGTTCCGACAGTTGGATCTCGGCGCTAACAATCCCGACTTCCTGCAGCCGTCGATCATCAACCTGACGGCTGGTTATCACTTGCCATTCTCATTCCGTTTGGGAACTCGCTTCGAGTTTTAGAACGAATTGGGTGCATGGTTGTTAAATAGGGAGGGAAAACATTCCCTCCCTATCTTTCTTGCAGTAATATGTGCGCGCTACGAAACGCTTCACTCATTCCCGCTCTTCGGAAACGCGCCATGTCTTGCTTCAAATCCCCCTTGCTCCATACTGTGTTTGCAATAGCCGTCTGCCACGTCGTCGGCCTCGCTCAGGTTCAGAACACACCGCCCACAGGAATTAGCCTGGAAATTCACGGGCAAGTCCGGTTCGCCGAAGGCGGTGCTCCCGCCGAAAACGTTCTCGTTCGGTTGGAGAGTTACGAAAGTGGCGGTTCGTTGATGGAGGCTTTTACCGATCGCTCTGGAAAGTTCCGATTCAGCGGTCTGTCACCAGCTCAATATGAGGTCATAGTTCATCAGTCTGGCTACGTCGACAACTCACAGCGGGTGGATCTACAAACTTCGACAAGTGGATATGTAATCCTCCAGTTGACTCGCGATAACTCAGGTGCACCTGTCAAAGCAGCAAAGGGTGGTGTCGACGCTAGTATTCCCGCTGCCGCCCAGAAGGAATTCGACAAGGGTGTCGAAGCACTCGATGCGGCGAAGATCGATGAAGCAGCACGACACTTCCAAAGAGCAGTAGAGATCTATCCGCGTTTCGTTGAAGCAAGACTGAAACTTGGCGCTGCGTTCATGGATCTCGGGCAATGGGACAATGCGGAGCGCACGCTCAAAGCTACACTGGAATTTGATCCCAAGGCCGCTAACGCCCTGTTTGCTCTTGGCGAGATTTATCTGCGTCAAAACAAAACCGAGGACGCCGAGCGTATGCTTCTTCAGGGATTACAAATCGATTCACACTCCTATCTTGGTCACCTGAATCTCGCTCGTGTTTACTGGGAAAAGGTTCGAACTACTAAGGATGTCGCCACTGCCCGACCAGTTCTTGAGAAGTCTTACGAACAAGTGAAACTGGCCCTGCAAATTAATCCGGACCTGTCGACGGCGCATCTACTTAAAGGAAATCTGTTGCTGCGCGCTTCGCGTCCGACCGATGCACTTGTTGAGTTTGACGAATATTTGCGCCTCGATCCGAAAGGCCAGTTTGCTGAAGAGACACGAGCAGTTGTCGACAAGCTTCGAAAAGCAACCGCCCATCATTGACCTTAGCCAACCTCGCTCTTTAGTAAAGTCTCTCGATAAATCACTCAAGCTCTTCTGTCGGACCGCGTACGTCTCGTGCGCTTGCTAGCCACTCAGCTCAAAGATCAGAGCAAGTCAGGAAGCGGGCGCATTAATTCGACAAAGTCAACATTGAACTAGCGCGCCCCCGCCTCACTCGCACAGTTCATCAGCTGAGGATTAACTCTTAAGGCACATTTCTGTTTGGGATCAGATCCGGGGGCGCGCTCGTCGAATATCGGTTTGAAATTCGTCGCCCGCTTGCCCCCTTCTGACTTGCTCTTATCTTTTCGATTGAGTGGCTAGCAAGCGCACGAGACGTACGCGGTCCGACAGAAGAGCTTGTGCAATTCATTCAAAGGTCAATTCCAATTTCTTGTAAATCCGCGACACGAATAAGACGTTCGGTCGCAGCCGTGTTAATCTGTTGCAGCTTCGGTTTATTTCAGAGAGTTCGTCTTTTTCAAATGGTTGTTCGGCAGAGTGCGTCATCATTAATGGCTACCAGCCCGGAAAGGCAAGGTGGCCTGTGTTGTTAGCTCAACAAAACATCGCTCAATCATTCCAGTCACCCATAGTTCGCATTTTGCTTGGTGCGATAGCCTTTGGACTTCTCTACATTCTGTGGAAGGAAGTCCGAAAGATCCCAGCAAAGCTCTTTGCCCTCATGTTGACGGCTTTTATCGACATGGTTGGGCTATTGATGATCATTCCACTGCTGCCGTTCTACGTGAAAACTCTGGGCGGTTCTGGAATTGACTTTATTGGTTTTCATTTTGGGATCGGGATCATTTCGGGATTTATCGTCGCGGCATTCACCGTTGCTCAACTGCTGAGTGCGCCAATGTGGGGTCGCTTTTCAGATCGCGTCGGTCGGCGGCCCACTCTGCTGATAGCGCTCGGAGCTTCAGGCATCGCTTATCTGATTTTCGGTTTTGCTAATTCACTCCTCCTACTTTTTCTTTCACGAATTGTGCAGGGGGCAGGCGGTGGAACAGTCGGAGTAATTCAGGCATACGTCGCGGATTCGACACCACCACAGGATCGCGCACGCGCACTTGGATGGCTTTCTGCTACAACCAATCTCGGCGTTGCGCTTGGGCCAGTGCTCGGATCATTTGCTATTGCGCTCGGCAAACGCGACCTGATGCCAGGTCCGATGACGTTACAGATGGGCCATGCCGCACCTGGTTTGATAGCGGCAGCACTCTGCTTAATAAACATGGCATTCGCTGCGCGCTATCTGACCGAATCTCGCGATGCAACGGAACACGCACACTCAGATGAACCGCGACCAACTTCACGTCAAGCAATCTGGCGCGTGATCTCGCATTCGAGTGAACCGTCGTCGCGCTTAATCTGGATTTACGCAATCTCGATCGGCGCTTTCCAGGGCAGCTTTTCTGTACTTGCACTATTTTTGAATGCGCGCTTCCAGGTTACCGAACAGACCATCGGTTACTTCTTCATGTACGTGGGCTCGATTTCAGTTTTCACACGGGTACTGTTGCTTGGACGGGCGGTCGATTGGCTCGGTGAAGCAAAACTGTCAAGACTTGGGTTGCTATTGTTGGCAGCTGGTGTTGTCGGCATGCCACTTTCGCGCAACTTGTGGATGCTTGCTTTCAGCGTTGCACTGATTCCACTCGGCACCGCATTTACTTTTCCATGTGTTACCGCACTCCTGTCGCGAGTTATCGCGCCGAGGGAGCGTGGGTTGTACATGGGAATGCAACAGACCTACGGCGGTGTGGCGAGAATCATCGCTCCATTGTTTTTTGGCTGGTCCTTTGATGCAATCGGTGTTTCTTCACCTTACTTCTTCTCATCAGCATTCATCCTCGCCACAATCTTCCTCGG
>PSRF01000117.1 GCA_003175865.1 Blastocatellia bacterium | reverse complement strand
GATGACAAACGATGAGTTAATTCAGAAGGCCCAAGCGGTCGTGAATCCACGCAAGATCGCACATGGTTTCACCGTCGGCGACGTAGGCTGCGCTCTTCTTACGGACAAGGGTAATCTTCACGTTGGTGTCTGCATCGACGCTGGTGGCGGCATCGGGTTCTGCGCGGAGCACAGCGCAATAGCCTCCATGATTACGCACGGGGAACAAAGCATCAGGAGGATCGTTGCGGTCCTGGGAGACGGGAAGGTCCTCCCACCATGTGGCCGTTGCAGGGAGTTAATGCGTCAGATCGATCTGAGCAACATGGACCGCACAGAAGTCTTGTTAGGCAGCGATAAGGTTGTGAAGCTCTGCGATTTAATGCCGCATCCTTGGGATGAATCGTTCTAGAATCCATGTGGCCGCAAAACTATCTAACGAGTCGGCGTTGGTAGTGGTGTGTTAGCCGAGTCATTGCGGAAACGATCAAGCATCCAGCCTCCGAGTAACCACAACGCACAGAACCCAACCATCACAACTGAGAACCACTTTCCATACAAACCATCAGGTGAAAACTTTTCAGTTGCGGCATGAAGCACTTCGCTGTTAGGGAGCAAGCCCGCTTCTGCGAATTCATGGAATGAATAGATTCCAACCTGGACAATAAACAGTAACAGGAAAATACCCGTGACTTGAAAGAAGCGTTTGACGTTTATCAAATGACCGAAACGCGCCCAACCCCAAGCAAACCCTGCTGCAGCTAACAACCCCAACGCGGCACCGCCGACAAGTTGTGAGTCATGCACTTGCATCAGAAGGAGGGCAGTCTCCATCCCTTCTCGTGTGATCATTAGAAAGGTGAAGAGGAAAACGCCGGCGAGTGCAGCGATGCGTGAGCTCTTGGTCGATAGGGAAGTCAATCGCTCCTGCATTCGCGATTGAATTTTTGGTCCCGTACGCCACATGTGTACCACGAGTGTGCCTACCAATATGATTGCCACGACTCCGAGCACAGCTTCGCGCAAAGCTTCGTTTGCGAAGAACTGGCTGATGTAGGAGCCAATCCTCGTGCCAAACGTGTTCTCGAGTAGGGAGTCGTCGACGCCATTTTTAAGGACGTATGCGAGCCCCAAACTTGCCGACAATCCAGCAACGATTGCGGTGTAAACGCCTGAAGTGAGCCACTTCTGTCCGGCTTTTCGTAAGTAAGTGAGAATAACGGCGACGAGCAAGAAAGACTCGAACCCTTCGCGAAGGACGATGATGAATGAGTTAAGCATGAATTAGTGCGACTTCCGTCGAAATTGGCCGAGTAAAAGTATTCGAGCCTGTTCGCAGTGTAGCACTCTTTGAAAATAGATTTCAATTTCAGTTCTACGATTGTAGGGGGCGGCACTCCGTGGCCGCCCCCCACGTCTAGATCCAAGAGCTTCAGTCAGCTAGTTGGAAAGGAGAGGGCGGCGACGGAGTGCCGCCGCCCCTACTGATTATTCGTTGGAAGAATGACTAAATCCGCACGGAGTGGACCAAGTTCAGTTGCGCATGTAATGCGTAAAGGCAGGCGTCGCTTGTCGTCACTGACCCACATTCGCAACGCGTATTTGTCGCTTTGCGGATCGTCTGTGGTTAATGCAAGCGCAATTGCAGGAATCTTCTGGTCACCGAGTTGGATCGCTTCACGTTTAGTCGAACTCACAAAGAGCGTCTTCGGTTTGTTCTCAACGAGAATCGAGATCGCATTCCTCTTTGGCGGGTTGAGATTGAATAGCCTCATCGCGTAGAAAAACGCTACGTAATCGTAAGTGCCAACCGGCACGTCAATCTTCAGACCCGTATTGCTCGTGATGTTTCCGTAGTCCTGATTGAAGGTCAGAATCTGATTCAACCGGCGGTTACCCTCGACTAAACTAAACTCAGAACGATAGGGAAGCAGGCTCTTCGGATCTACATACGAATTGATTTGATCGTTGGCGCTGAACAAACGAGCGGCGGCGCCTGTTGTTTGTGCATGAACCGTGAGCATCAATCCGTCTCGATCGTGAAATCGCGAGCGACCGCGCAGCTGAAAAGTTGCCGTCGCAACTGGTGTTGTACTTGTGCCGATAAAAACCTGGTAATTCAATTGCTCCCCGATTTTGAATGGCCACTCCTCAGTGACTAGAACCGGTGTCGGGCTGGGGTTGGGCCGTGGTGTTGGTCTTGGCGTAGCTGCAATCGAAGGAGTTGGAACCGGAGTTGGTGTAGCAACTTGAACCGACTTCACAACTTCTGAAGCAGCAAGTTCAGCTCTCAAGTCGCCATTCCGAATACGTGCCGTCAATAAAACAGGTATGTGTCTATCGTCGTCACTGAAATACACCTTCAAGTTCTTAACCATCGAATCGGAGACGTTGACCTTCGCGACGAGTGTTGTGAATGAACCTACGTTTGTCCTGACCACCTGGCTATCTGTAACTTTCATTTCGGCTGAGTAGGTTCCCGTTTCACCGCGAACGGAGAATGAGTAACTGCTGCCTTGAGACAGTGGCAGTGCGCGTGCGCGATAGACGGCGGAGAGTATGTCGTAAGTGCCGGCGGACCCTTGTTGTCTTGGCGGAATCGCATCCGTTCCACTCGATTGATTGAAGTCCTGAGAACTGTCAGTCGAACTTGTCGCTTCTCGAATTGTTTCCTGACTGTGAAAGGGAAGGCCTGTTTCAGGATCAATGTATGTAATGTAGTCGTTATTGAGCGCGAAGAGCGCCACGTTGATCACGCCCTGCGTTTCAACGTGAGCTCGCAGTTGAATCGCATCGCGTCCCATGTAGACGCCGCGCGAAACGACTTCGATTTCAACGTGAGCAGCACTTGGAAAGTTTGAAAAGGAGACGTTGTAGGTAAGTCGCTCTCCAATCTTATAAGGAGCAGTAGATAGTCCGCCGCCTTGGTCCTGAGCTAAGACGGGAGTAACAATCGCGAAAAAGAGAACAAGAATGATGGGGGTAAGAGAGAGTTTCAACCTGAGATTCACCGTCGCATCATAGTTTTAAACTAATAATGGAGCAAATATCGCTCCTGGCAGTTACACGCCTCCAGATTGTGTGAGTTCCGCCGCATTCAACTCGCTTGCAGTCTCGATCTGTGTGAGGATTTCGATCGCCGCTAATGTTGGGTCGACTGCTTCCGTGATGGGTCTTCCGACTACGAGAAAGTCGGTTCCAGCACGCAATGCCAACCTCGGCGTGGCCACGCGTTTCTGGTCGTCCGCAGTGCCTTTACCTTCGGGTCGAATTCCGGGGGTAACTATCAGGAAGTTCGGCTTCGAAATTGAAGAGCGGATTGCTTGCGCTTCCTGCGGAGACGCGACGACTCCATCCACGCCCGCAACCTCAGCCAGCCTCGCCAGTCGAAGAACGGCGTCCTTTGATCTATCAACAACTCCTATTTCATCAAGGACGGCGTCATCGATGCTCGTAAGAACTGTCACTGCGACGACGAACGGCCTTGTTAGGTTTCGCTTTGCCGCGAGATCTGCGCTCGCCTCAACTGCTCGGTGCATCATCTCAGTTCCACCACTCGCGTGGATGGTGAACATCGAAATTCCCAGTTCAGTTGCTGCGGCCGCTGCTCCTGCAACCTGGTGCGGAATGTCGTGAAACTTTAAGTCAAGGAAAACCTTGGCACCGGTCGCAACGATTCGTTTTACAAGGTCGGGGCCGTTGCTTGTGAAGAGTTGTGAACCGACCTTAAACATCCCGACGTGCTCCTTCAATGTTGAGACCAAAGAAAGCGCCTCGTCAGCGGCGTTAACGTCTAGTGCCACGATCAAATTGTCTTTGGGTGATTCGGTATTGATAGCTAGCTCCTTTCTCTGTTCAATTGTACGCTTCGGCGCGAATGCCGACAGCGTCGTCGAAATATTTTATACCTTCGCGTTCGAGAATCGTTGCGAGTCCCTCGTTCAGGTCACGCGCGATTGATGGTCCCTGGTAGATCATGCCCGTGTAAACTTGAATGAGACTTGCGCCGGCCGTGATTTTTTCCCACGCATCTGCTGCTGTGAAGATCCCACCTACTCCGATCAGCGGGACCTTGCCACGGGTGAGTTTGTAAAGTTTGGCGATCATTCGCGTCGACGCTTTTTTTAAAGGCTGTCCGCTCAGTCCGCCTTCGCCGAAGGCTAACACATCTTTATTTGCTGTTTGCAGATTGCTACGGCTGGTCGTGGTGTTGGTGGCGATGATGCCATCAATGCCAAGCCGAGTTATCACGTCGGCAATCGTGGTTAGTTGTTCGTCTGTCAGGTCTGGTGACAGTTTCACAAGCAGCGGAACTCTGCGATTCGATTCTAATTCACGATTGCGCGTCTTTAGTGCACTCAACAACGATTCGAGTTGTTCGGCCTGTTGTAACTCGCGTAGTTGTGGCGTGTTTGGTGAGCTAACGTTGACTGCAACGTAGTCTGAGATCGGATGCACTAGATCGAAGCTCGCCAGGTAATCGTCGACCGCGTTTTCAAGTGGAGTGATCTTGCTCTTTCCGATGCTCACTCCGAGTATGCAGTCAGGGCGATTCCGCGCGACAGTTTGAGCAAATGCCGCAGCGCCCGCGTTATTGAAGCCGGCGCGGTTAATCAGAGCGCGATCGAGTGGTAGACGAAACAGTCGTGGGCGCGGATTACCGGGTTGAGAATGAAGCGTAACTGTGCCCGCTTCGATAAACGCGAACCCTAACGCAGCCAGAGGTTGAAGTGCGACTCCATCTTTGTCGAAACCGCCCGCCAGTCCTACTGGATTCGAGAATTGCAATCCGAATCGCCCAAGCTTACCGAAAGGGGACGTTGTAAATCGTTTCGCGACGAGATTGTTTATAAAGTGTGGTTTAAGAAGCGAAAGAGAATTTAAAGCTAAATGGTGAGCCGTCTCCGCGGGGAGTCGAAAGAGTATTGGACGCAACAGTGAGCGATAGACCATCGAACGGCCGTTCCGACTGCGCAGACTAACAGACGCACGCGACATGTGCAAAGTCTGTTTCGAGCTGTGTGCTTTGAACTTTGTACTTTGTGCTTGGTTTTTACAGAGCTACTCAAGGGCTTCACAATACGAAGTGCAAAGCACAAAGTACAAAGAACGAAGATCCAAACACTCAGATCTCAGATCTTAGATCTGAGATTCTGGGCACACTTGTCACCTCAAATGCTTCTTGCTAGTATCCGCTCCGATGGATTTCATCGAGAAAGCTCGCATTATGGACGGCCCTCGCATCAATCGCGCGTTGGCTCGTCTGTCGTCAGAAGTCGTTGAAGAAAATCACGGCGCTGGTGACTTGTTCCTGGTCGGAATCAGACGGCGTGGTGTTCCGCT
>PSRF01000114.1 GCA_003175865.1 Blastocatellia bacterium | reverse complement strand
GCAGTTCCGATTCGTGCAGCAGAAGCTGTAACCCCGAGTGTAGCGGCAGCGGCCGCAGCAGTGGGCGGACCAATTGCCGCTGTCGCGAGCGACGATCCTCGACTTCTGAAGATAAACGAAATCCTGGATGAACGCGTTAGACCAGCACTGATGGGTGACGGTGGCTATCTTGAAGTGTTGGGACTCACGGACCATACATTGAGTATTCGTTATCAAGGCGCCTGTGGCAGCTGTCCGAGTTCCCTAACCGGTACATTGATGGCGATTGAAGGAATGTTGAAACAGGAAGTTGATCCTGAGCTGGAAGTAGTCGCTGTCTAATCATCCGATCATTTTTGGAACCACCTTTCTCGTGCAACGTGTAAGCTAGTCGGTTAACCACTCTATCCGCTAGTCCTGCAGGAGAACATCATGATTCGTCAACTGCTCGCGTTTGCGGTTGCGACTTTATTGTCTACCGCTACGTCTCTCTCTACGTCGGCAGCTTTCTCGCCAGTAACAAACCAGGAAAAGCAAACCAAATCCAAGTCGACCAAGCAGAAATCCGAAGAGGTGGATGACGAAGCCGCTCAACGTCGTGCGATCGGAATTTCTCTTGTAACCACACTGGCTGAAGAGGCACGAAGCTTTAAAGACCAGACTCGTCGTGCGCGCGTACAGGCCAGGGCTGCTGATGTTTTGTGGGACACCGATCAGGAACGAGCGCGCGACTTGTTTAGACGAGCCTGGGAAGCCGCTGACCTCGCCGATAGCGAAGCTGCACGTCAACGAGAGGAAGAAGCTCGAAAACAACAGTCGGACGGTGGGGGAGTCGTGATCCGTGGTGGTCCGGATATCCGCAGCGAGGTCCTGCGTCTTGTAGCCAAACGCGATAGGAAGCTCGGCGAGGAGTTCTTGAAAGCGTTCGATGAAGCCAACGAAAAAGCTCGAGCTGACGCAGATGCACGCCGGAACGATCCTGATACAGTGCTTGGCGCGTCGAAACGTTTGCAACTAGCTCGACGCTTAGCTGAAGAAGGACAAGTAGAGCGCGCGATGGAGTTCGCTGGCCCAGCGCTCGACAGGGTCAGCATGGATGCAATCTTTTTCTTATCAACGTTACGAGAAAAGAACGCTTCAATTGCTGACACTGCGTTTGCGAATCTTATTGCGCGCGCTGCACAAAACCCACTGTCAGACGCCAACACGGTGTCGGGTCTTTCATCTTATTTATTCACACCATTTCTTTATGTGACGTTCCAAACTGACGGTGGTTCAAATCAGAGTCGCGGCCGCGGACCGACGCCTGCACCCTCTGTTGCGCCGGCGCTGGTGAAGCAGTTCATGCAAGTCGCTTATCAAATCCTGATGCAGCCATTACCGGCTCCTGATCAGGATCACACGACTTCCGGTCGTATCGGAAAATATCTCGTCATCAAACGACTTCTTCCTTTATTTGATGAGAACGCACCCGACCTCGCGCCAGGTTTGCGAACGCAAATGACTGCGCTCGCGTCATACGTGCCGGCTGATTTTCAACAGGGAGAAAATCGTGCGCTGACTTCCGGACTTCAAAAAAACGACGACGAGGGCGATCCTCTCCAAAGAATGCAGCAACGTCTCGATCGCGCGGGAAAATCTGCCCAACGTGACGCTATCTATGCTGACTATGCTGTTGCCCTTTCCGACCGCGGAGACGCGCGCGCTCACGATCTCGTCGATAAGATCGAAGATGCTGAGCTGCGTAAGAATGTAAAGGCTTACACCGACTTTCAGTGGACACAACTCGCGGTGAGAAACAAAGATGTCAACGAAATTGCACGGCTTGCGAAGAGTGGCGAACTGAACAGCGTCCAACGTGTTTGGGCTTTAACGAGCGCTGCCCATCTAGTGGCTGACTCAGAGCGTGCGCGGGCTGTTGACCTGCTCGAGCAAGCACTAGCTGAAAGTCGCCGAATCAGCGCAAGCGATCCAGATCGTGCACGTGCCCTGACAGCAGTTGCTTCTGGTTTAGTTGATCTTGATATGACCAGGGCATGGGAAACACTTGCCGAAGTAATCAAAGCAGCAAACGGTGCAGAATCATTCACCGGAGAAGACAGCCGTATAATCTCGCGGTTGCAAACAGCACAGATGGTCGTGATGTCTAATGCGAATGCACCTGACTTCGATTTGATTACGGTCTTCAGAGCTCTAGCTCGTGCTGATTTAATGAGATCGATTCAGCTGGTTAAGGGTTTTACCGGTGAAGCGCCACGCGCCGTCGCGACTCTTGCAATCGCTCGGGCTGTCCTGGAGAAAGCACCCGAGCGAAGTGCTGCAGCGAATTAGATCTGATCAGTAGACGCGAATCTTTTAGAGAACCCCGACAGGTCGGGGTTCTCTACGACTGCTGCGGACAAACTACTTAGACAGTTCTCACGAGTAGATATTCATCGGTCGCGTTAAAAGAGTCACTGGATCTTCCACGTTCAAAGCCTCGCGCACATAAAAAGGTTCACCAGCCTCGACACCGATTAGTGAGCCAAAATAGCGCATGCGAGATTCAATCTGTTTCAGAAATCCTCTTTCGCTGATGCGCGTCGTCGGTTCATCTGACTGAACACTGTAGAACTGTGACGCGTGGGCCTTGATTGCCTGCATTTTCTCGTCAACAAAACTAGACACGTCAACAACAAAGGAAGGAACAATTCGGCGCGAGAAAAGCGAGTGCATTATCGCTGGCATCTTCACTGCTGGCAGCCCAGCTTCCTCGTCGTAACGGACCATGGTCGCCAGTCTTGCCGCTTCACGAACAATCTGACATGTGTGCGCATGGTCCGGATGCGGATCGTCGTCGTGAGTGGTCAAAACTATGCGCGGTCTATAACGACGAATAACACGTACCATGGCTGTTCGCGCTTCTTCATTTAACCAGACGTGTCCGTCTGGTTGTTCAAGATTCAAACGCGCATCGAGGTTCAAGATCCGCGCCGCATCAAGCGCCTCCTTCGCGCGAATCTCGGGTGTTCCGCGAGTGCCCATCTCACCTCGCGTCATGTCACAAACGCCGGTGCGATAGCCTAACGACTTCAACTTCAAGAGTGTTCCTGAGACGGACAACTCTGCATCGTCAGGATGGGAAAATACCGCCAGGACGTCGAGATTGGTTTCAGTGGCGCTCATGATTCGTGTAATCGAGTTTTACTGAAAGACCGAAAGCGGTCAAGCCTTTGGAGTGCGTTGACTCCGTCAGCGCTTTATCGATTAACTCAGTCGAGCGTAAGCTAAACACCAGCGAAAGCGCTGACAGAGTCAGTGCACTCCAAAACAAATGCAACTCATCGTTTTAGGTTCAGGTACTTCTGTTCCGCATCCCGGTCGCTGTTCGCCGTCGTACTGGTTGGAAACTACAGCTGGAACAATTCTATTGGACGCTGGGCCGGATGCAGCTCATCGCATGGCACACGAGAAGGTTGATTGGCCAAATCTCGATGCGATTTGGGTTAGCCACTTTCATCTAGATCACTTTGGCGGTCTTCCAACACTCCTCTTCGGTTTTCGTTGGTCGCCACAAACTCAAGCGAGAACGAAGCCGTTACGAGTCGTTGGTCCGAAAGGCTTGCATGGACTACTAGAAACAATCAACAATGCCAACAACTACAAACTTCTTCAGCAACCATTCCCTGTCGAAATCGTCGAAGTCGAGACCGACCATCCCTTTGACTTTCTGCCGCAGCTAATTGGAAACGCAGTATCCACGCCACACACAACTGAGAGTCTGGCACTTCGATTGACTGACCGCGCAATGAAAACACTTGTCTACACTTCCGACACTGGTTTTACGGAAGACTTGTTTACTTTTGCTGCCGCACCCAACCTACTCCTGTTGGAATGTTCGTTCAGGAGAAATAAATCCGTGCAGACCCATCTTCAACTGAGTGAAGCAATGCAGATAGCACAAGCCTGCAACCCGAAGCGTCTCGTGCTAACTCATCTTTATCCCGAATGGGACGAATTCAACCTGGTCGCCGAAGCAAACTCGTTTTGGACAGGTGAAACAATCGAAGCAACCGACGGTTTGCGTTTGATTATCTAATAGACAACCGCAACAAGTAATCCGAGGTCTCCGCCGTGACAGCGATAACCCTTTTGGCTCTTCTCTCGCTGGTGCTTTCGTGGACCAGTCTAGACGCTGAACAGCAAAGGTCTGCCGAGACTCTGGCCAACCAGCCAAAACTCGAAACAAACTCACCTCTTCTCGAAACGGGAACAACGACAACTGTCCGGAAGCCAATACCACTAGACAGCGACATTAAAATCCTCTCATACAATATTCGTTGGCGTGGAGGAGAAGATCTCGACAAGCTGATAAAACTGTTTCGAGACGATCCAGAGATCGGAAATGCTGCTTTTCTCTGTTTGCAAGAAGTGGATCGCAACAAAAAACGAACCCACCAGAAAAACACGGTAAGGCACGTCGCCAACCAGCTGGATTTGCATTACGCGTGGACCGCACCTCCAACAGCGAAGGCAACCGATGAAGAAGAGACAGGTGTAGCGATTCTTAGTCGTTTTCCACTCGCGCAGATCACCCGAATCGTGTTACCTAATGCAGGACCAAATCACCGGCGGCGGGTGGCACTTGGCGCAACAGTGGACATGGGCGGCACAAAGCTCCGGCTCTATTCGGTCCATGGCGAAACGAGAATCGCAATAAAGAAAAAAATGGAACAGCTGGATGCCGTAATCCAGGATTTGGCCCAGTTTCCGAAGGACATGCCCGCTATAATTGCCGGTGATTTCAACACGTGGGATCCTGGTGCAGGAAAGAAGACAAGAGAACTGTTCACCAAGGCAGGATTTCAAACTCCGTTCGGCGGAGACCCGACATTGCGCTACATGCTTTTGTTTGTGCCTATCGACTTAAAGCTCGATTGGATTTGGATGAAAGGGCTGCAGCCAGTTTCGTCCGGCATCGGCAGGAACATAAATATCTCGGACCATTGGCCGCTGTGGGCGAATTTTAAACAACTGCCATCGGCTTCGAACAAGTGAACAGAGTATCTTCAACTACGCATTGATCCAGTGCGTAATATCAACTCATCAATGTCAGAAGTTTTTGAGCCTTTTTAGTCTGTTGGAAGGATAAACAACGCCCTTGGTTACTTGTAAAAATTGCGCCAGAAAAACTGATTGGCTGCACCCTCGCTGTCCTGCGTGTAAAACCAAACTGCCAACCTGGTATTTTCTAACTGGCGTTATCGTTGTTCTAGCAATCTATGGTGCGTTCATACTGCTTGAACAAATCATCTGACCTATCGAACGCCCCATTCCCAAATCCCGTATGCGATCTTCTTGTCAAGCGGTTTACCTGATTGCTTGACTGATAGAGCAATCTGCCCGCGGTGATGAGACTCGTGTGAAATCAAGTAACCGAGAAACGCAGTCGCGTGCGGTTTGAATCCTTTTACTTTCCCGCCTGACTCTAAACTCTTTGTGAGCAACTCGCCAATCGCCTTACCGGAATCAATTAGCGATTTGCGAAGCAGCTTTTTGTCTTCAGCATTTTCCTTTTCAATTTTCGACAAACCCTCGAGAAGATCGGGCGCAGCAGCTTTCAGCCACATCAAACGAACATTGTGCAAGTGCGCAAATTGTTCACCCACGGTTCGCCCCTTCGAGGCTGACTGATTGGGCAGTGCCGAGGGCTCAATGGCGTCGAGCAAGTAAAGATTAATCCGATCGTGTATCTCCCACGTGTCGTTTAGCGGATTATCTGGCATCGTAAGCCTCCACTTAGAAAAGGGGCGGTGAGTCTTGCCCCCCGGAAAACTCACCGCCGCGTGGTGATGCTTCGCAGTTAGGAGACGTGCTTCAGCGAACACGCACCACGATACTGTTTACACTCAAGGCATTCCCAGTCGCCCTTTGCAATTCAGCCACTGCCTTATTGAGGTCTGTCTGTGCACGCAGTTCGTTACCGCGTGCTGTTGTTAATGCATTTTGTCGCTCCAACACCAAAAACACTGTCGACTGACCAGCATCAAGTCGTCTTTGCTCACTCGCGAACTGCTGTTCACTTGCTTCCCGTGTAGCAATCGCAGCACGCAACCGCGCTTCAGCGCTGCGCATTGTCTGCAATGCATTACGTACGTCTACCTGAATGTTTTGTTCCAACTGCTCACGTTGCGTCGCAATTCTCTGTCCTTCGACTTGTGAACGACCAAGTTGAGCTTCGGCGGTTCGATTGCGCAGTGGCAAATTTATTTGAACACCTACGCGGAAGTTGTTGTACCGATTCTCAACCAGGTTTTGAATTGATTGACCATAACCGCCCAATAGATTTGGCGAAAACGTTTGCGGCGGCACAACGGGCAACGGATCAAGACCTTCCAGCACTGACAGCTCGTCGACTCTTTGTCGCACTTGCAGGCTAGAGGCTGTAAAAGGATTGACACCGGCCGTGCTTACCGAACCGGCCAAGCCACTGATTCCGTATGAGCCGACAAGGTCGATTGCTGGCCGTGTCTGATCTTTCAGAAACTTCTGATCAATCTGGTTCATTTCGCGCAGCACCTCTGATTGTGTTAACTCAGGACGATTCTCCATGGCTGTTTTGAGCGCGTCTGGCAGAACCACATCGGGAGCACTCAATTCAACTGGATCCGTCGGCACGAGGGACTCTGTCCACAACGACGAATTGCGGTTCGCTGCGATTAGGTTCTTCAAATTGTTTTCCGTCCGCGACACATCTTCCAACGCGCTAAACACGGCTTGCTCAAATGTCGTGATTTGCGCTTGAGCAGCAACAACGTCGATTGGCGCCAATTGTCCTTCGTTAACCATTCGCTTGTTGTGTTCAAGCTGTGTTCTCGCGTCGCGCACAGTATCGCGTTGAATTTGCAGATTGCGGAGTGCGAACACAAGGTCCCAATAGGCACGTTGAACATTCGTGATCGTATCAATTGCACGCTGACGAAACTGCGCGTCAGAAAGAGATAGGTTCTTCTTCGCAATTTCAATTTGTCGGCGGCTGTTATCGATCTTAAAACCGCGCATCAACGGCTGTGTAAATGTAAACGTCAATGCCGAAGGAAACTGCGGATTAAGGGCCACGAACTGATTATTCGTAGTCAAGCGAATAGAAGAAAACTCAAGCTTGTAGTTACCACCGTGCGGCGCCAGGCCCTCAAGTTTCGCGCTACCTGTGTAATCACTCTGAATGGTTGATCCGTTCTGACCACCACTTAGAAAGCTGGAAATTGGACTCTTGATCCGTTCGTAAAAAGCGGTCGTGTTGAAACGAGGATCGTAAGCGCCGCGGGCACCGTTGAGATCAAACTCTGCAATCTTGACGTTGTCGCGAGCTACTTCGATGTCTTTGTTGTTCTCCAGGGCGAGCGCAATCGCTTCCTTAAGCGACATTGGATGTTGCTGATTCATGTCAACACCGACACGACCAAGTTCAGGAAGAGGCTTTTGTTCTCCTCGAAATTCCGGTGCGACAGGAGGCACGACGAGTCGATCACCAGGAACGTCAGGTGAAGGCGAGGGCGAAGGAGTAACTTCCTGCGCGACTGTGAAACCAACACTGCTCAAAACAAACAATATCAGCAGGGCGAATCGAGATATGAAATTCATGATGTATAACTCAATCTTTCTAATGCCGCGAAATCAAACCAAGTAGCGATGCAGTTGCATTCGCAACTCTGCGCCTGGCACGGCCAAATATGCTCTTTCCAAAAGCGTTGATATGCCCCCACACTCGACTGCGAGCGAGATCGTCAAATAGCGAGTAGAAGACCGGCACAGCAAGCAGCGTCAACAACAAACAGAGTGATTGTCCACCAACAACGAGGACACCAATCGAACGATTTGTACCGGAACCTGGACCACTCGAAATCGTCAACGGTAACATGCCGGCTACGAGTGCAATGGTGGTCATCAAAATCGGGCGCAGACGATCTCGGTTTGCACGGATGATCGCCTCGATTCTCTCCATCCCTCTTTCACGCAACTGATTGGTGTGATCGATTTGCAGAATCGCGTTCTTCTTCACAACGCCAAACAAAAGCAGAAGTCCGAGACCCGAGAAGATATTGACTGTCTGTCCTGTGAATAGTAGAGACACAATGCCGAATGGAATCGCCAGCGGTAGAGTTAACAGAATGGTGATGGGGTGAATGAAGGACTCAAACTGCGCCGCCAGCACCATGTACATGAACACAAATGACAGCACAAACGCGAGCATGAAGTAGTAGCCCGTACGACCCAGTTCCTTGGACCGCCCGGCAAGGCCCGTCTTGTAAGAGGGATCGATGTTGATCTCTTTGACGAACTTATCAAGCTGCTGGAGTATCGCCGCTTGAGATCCACCTGGCCTGACGTTGCCAATCAACGTGACCTGTCGCTGTCGGTTCAAACGATCGATGGCCGAAGGACCAGTACCTTCTTCAAGTTTGACTAAATTATCGAGACTTACCCAACCGATTTTCGATGAGGACACAATCATCCGCTTCAACGCATCAATACTCGCGCGGAACTCGCCGATAGCGCGCACGCGCACGTTGTACTGGTCGGTTCCGGCGTTGAATGTAGAAACTTTCTGGCCGGCTACCAATGTGTTCAGAGCCTGCGCGATGTCGCCGACACGAACACCGAGGTCTGCAGCGCGATCACGATCGATGACAACTCGAACCTCTGGTTTACCGGTGATCAAAGTTGAGTCTGCGTCAACCATGTCCGGGATGGTCTTCATCTTCTGCAGCAACGCATCGGAATATTCAGTCAACTTCTTCAGATCCGGACCGCCAATTACGTACTGAATATCGGCGTTACGAAAACCACCGCCAGCTATTGCCGCTACCTGCTGCACACTTGTCCGCAGCTGTCCAGGATATAACTTCAGATACTTGCCTAACACTTCGGAACGCGCACGCAGCATCAAGTCCTGTTGTGTGACTTTGCGTTCCTCAATCGGAGTGAGCTTCACGTAGATTGAAGCGACGTTGACTTGTTCCTGCTGTCCTCCTCCGATTGTCGTGAGCGTGTCCGTCACGCCCGGCAACTGTCGCAAGTCCACCGCAATTCGTTCAGCCAACGCTGAAGTGCTGGCAAGTGAAGAACCTTCTGGAGCGCGAACGTTGACTTCAAACTGTGCCTGGTCGTCGACCGGCAAAAAATTCTTGCCGACAAACATGAACAGGGGAACGATGCTGGCAATCACCAAAATACAGGCGAGTACAACTGCCCAACGGTGGTGCATTGACCACGTCAACATCTTCGTGTAGGTGCTATCAATTGGACGATAGAAACGAGATTCCTTCGAGCCGTGATCTGCAGGTTCAGTGTGTTTCTCGAATGTTCCTTCGCGTTCGTCCTCACTGCGTTTGATCAGTCGAGCGGCGAGCATCGGTGTCAAAGTAAACGAAACGAGAAGTGACACCGCGATAGCAAACGATGACGTAAGACCGAACGACGACATGAACCTGCCGACAATGCCGCCCATGAAACCAACTGGAAGAAACACAGCCAGCAGCGACAATGTAGTGGCCATTACCGCTAGGCCGATTTCCTTTGTGCCCTCAATTGCAGCTTGAAATGATGGAACGCCCTTCTCTTCAATGAAGCGAAAGATGTTTTCCAGTACGACGATCGCGTCATCGATCACGATACCCACCATCAACGTCAGCGCGAGCATCGTGATTTGGTTCAGCGTGAATCCCATCGCAGCCATTAGGCCGAACGTAGCGATGAGCGAGGTCGGAATAGCAATCGCGGCGATAACAGTCGAACGAAAGCTCCAGAGGAAGATGAAGACAACGATAGCAGCCAGTATGCTGCCCTCTATCAAGTGAGTTTGGATCGCTTCGATCGAGGCCTTGATGAAGATCGACTGGTCGCCGACTACCTCTGTTTTGAAACCCGGCGGAAGCGTGATCGAAAGTTCCTGGAGTCGCGCTTTCACAGCGTCAGCCACAGCCACCGTGTTCTGACCTGACTGCTTTGAAACGACAAGTGTGACTGCGGGTTGACCGTTCAGTCGCGCCTCTGTTCGTGGCTCCTCTGCACCGTCTTCTGCGTAACCAACGTCGCTTAGTTTGACCGAGTAGGTTCCACGATTTGCGACGATCAGGTTGTTGAAATTAGCCGGCTCGACGATGCGGCCCATCGTGCGAACGGTTAATTCGCGTGTGCCCTCATCAACTCGACCGCCTGGTACTTCCATGTTCTGGGCCTTCACCGCATCGGCGACCTGGGCAACGGTGACGTTGAATGCGCGCAGTTTGTCGGGGTCTACCCAGATTTCAATTTCACGACGACGGCCACCGATAATCTGGACATCGCCAACTCCATTGATCGATTCAATCTGTTGTTTGATTTTTTTGTCCGCGATATCAGTTACTTCGCGCAGTGAACGTGGAGCAGACACTGCAATGCGTACGACGGGTGCAGCGTCTGTGTCGAGCTTCTGAACAATCGGCTGCTCGGCGGTAACTGGAAGGTCGTTGACGATCAAGTCGACCTTGTTGCGAACTTCCTGAGCTGCGATGTCCGGACTCTTTTCGAGCAGGAAGGTGATAAAGACTTGTGATACACCTTCGACGGACGTGGAACGGAGTTCGTCAATTCCCGAAATCGTGTTGACCGCGCCTTCAACTTTGTCAGTGATCTCAGTTTCAATCTCCTGCGGCGATGCGCCGGGATTTACAACCGTGACGGTGATGGTTGGCAGATCGATTTTGGGAAACAAGTCGACGCCGAGAGATTTGTATGAGAACAACCCGACTACGGTGAGACTCAGAATGAGCATCGTCGCAAAAACCGGGCGGCGAACACAGATTTCAGCTAGTTTTTGCATGGCTTAGATTTTTGATTTTAGATTTTTGAGTTGCTTGTTTCGCTAGTTGAGTCATCAATTCAAAGTGGCCTAAGTCCTAAAGCCAAAGACCACCACTACTGCTTCACAGCCATCCCGTCACTCAACTGCTCGACATTACTCGTCGCAACCTGCTCGTCGGCAGCTACACCATTTTTGATTTCAGTCAGGTCGCCCTCAACTTGTCCCAGCTGAACAAGTCTCTGTTCCGCATGACCGTTCTTAATAACGAACAAACGATTGACTCCCGACTCGTTGACGATCGCTCGTGTTGGTACGAGCACGGCAGGCTCTGAATGCGACTGTAGAATTCGCACAGTCGCAAATTGACCAGGCTTCAACACGTTACCGCTGTTTTCAATCTCAGCTTCAACGGTCAACGTTCTCGATTGCGCGGATACGTTTGGCGCGATACGCGCGATGCGACCGTTGAAGTTTTTGTCTGGCCAGGCACTCGTAGCAATCGAAACCGATTGACCGACCTGGACTTCAGGTATTGCCTGCTCGGGAATGTCGATGCGAATACGAAGAGGATTTGTGCGCACTACGGTCGCGACCTTCTGTTGCGGTGAAACGTATTCACCGAGGTCCGCGGTCCGTTCAGTTACGTACCCATCGATTGGCGAAGGAATAACAGCGTACGAAAGACTCTGCCGCGCCAGCGCTACTTGCGCTTCAGCATTCGCGACGTTAGTTCGTGCCACCGCAACTGCCGCAAAGTTCTGTCTCGCCTGAGCCAGTGCCGCTTCATACTGCTGCAGTAGTTGATCCCTTTGAGCGCGCTGCTGATCGTAAAAGGAGCGCGAGACGTCGCCAGACTCAATCAGTTTCTCCGCGCGTTTCAGATTCTTGTCCGCCAGATCTAAAGCGACCTTCGCTGCCGAAACTTCTGCTACTCGATTTGGATCGAAAGCCTGATTTGGCTTGAGCCCGATCTTCTCTTCAGCCTGTCTAACCGCGGCCTTTGTCTGCTCGAGCTGGGCAACCGCTTGATCGACGCGAAGCTTCAGTTCTGAGTCGTCTAACTTGATAAGCATCTGGCCACGCGAGACATGGCTGCCGATATCAACACCGATCGCAACAACTTTGCCGGATGTTTGTGGTGCAACATCAGTTTGTTCATCGCCCGTTAGACTTCCAGTCGCCTCGAAGAAACGCGGCAAATCTCGCTTGATGGCGGCAGCAGTCGTGACGTCGACAAGTTTCGACGCCGGAGAATTGGGGTCTTGTTTTCTGACATTGGCCTTTGACCCACCGCAGGCGATGGCGAGTACTGCGACAGCTGCTAACGCCAGCGCAAATACAAGTAGTTTCAATTTGGCGGGAGAACGCATGGCTACTTCTTCCTTGAGTCACTTTGCTGAGAACGACGTCCATTGTTT
>PSRF01000181.1 GCA_003175865.1 Blastocatellia bacterium | reverse complement strand
GACAAGAGATTGCGAACTACGTCGCCATCCAACAGAGTCACCTGACGACCCAACTCCTGCAGCAATACAGTAAGAACCTCAGCCGTTGTTGACTTACCCGCCGCGCTAAGCCCGGTAAACCACACACAAAAGCCTTGTTTGTGTCGCGGCGGATGCGTCTCGGCAATCACCTCTGCTACCTCGCGACGAGCAAACCACGAGGGCATTTCAACTCCGCCATCTCGGTACCACTCGCGCGCTTTTGTACCCGAGATCTGTGTGATCTTTAGATCGCTATTGACATTGCGAACATCTTCATAACGATCTTCGTCAGGCAGGTAAACAAACTCACCGAAGGACAGTGCCTTCACACCGAGTTCGTCTTCAAAGTGTTGGACAAGGTCTTGAGCAGCGTAGGGCGAGTAGAAAGGATTGCCGTTGGAGTCGTTGCCGGGGCTTGCATGATCGCGACCAACGATGATGTAGTTCGCGCCATAGTTGCGGCGAATTAATGCGTGCCACAAAGCCTCACGAGGACCGGCGAGGCGCATCGCTAGTGGAAGCAGTGCGAGCAGTAGTCTGTTTGGATCGTAATAGTGATCCGCGAGAACTTTGTAACTACGGACGCGAGTGAAATGATCGATATCACCCGGCTTCGTCATTCCGACGACTGGATGTAAAAGCAAGACACCGTCTACTGAATTGGCTGCTCGCTTCGTCATTTCTTCATGGGCGCGATGCAGTGGATTTCTGGTTTGAAAAGCCACGACATTTTCCGCTCCGATCGCCTCAAGACGAGTGCGTGTTTGCGCCGGTGTTAATCGCAACTCGCGGAAGTCGTGGTGCGTTGGTAAGCGAAGCACGCGCAATGGTCCTGAGACATTTCTCTTTCCCCAGCGATGCATCTGGGCAATGAGAGGATGCCGAAGATCGTTAGTCCCAAATATCTTGGTTGCGGTAGCGGCGATGTCCCAAACGTAAACTTCTTCAACTGTCATAACTGCAACCAATTCGTTTTTAGAATCTCGAAGTCCAATTTGTTGCCCGAGACGAATGTGATCATCATTTGAAATCGGCAGCGCGACAGGAATCGGAAACAAATGACCATTCGCCAGGCGCATTTCCTCAAGAACGCCGCCGTAATCAGATTCAGTCATGAATCGATCGAGTGGACTGAAACCGCCAGTTGCGAGCAGTTCGAGGTCGCAGAGAGATCGATCGGAAATCTGAATGGAAGGCAATTCACTCGCATCGGCGAGTGCGTCCGGTAATTCGTCAGACGGTATAAGTAGATCGATCAGTCGGCCACCACATGGAGATAGAAGTTGAGTAGAAGTTGAATTTGACACAATTGCTGGGAAGTGGAAGAGTTTCGACGCGCGAAATCTTACCATACGCAAAACAGAATACGTTTTCAGCTGCGAAGTTCTGTTCTAAAAACAACTCAAGAGAACCCTGAGCGGTAGCGACGGGCAGTTATCACTCAACTCGTGCGTTTCTTTGGGTCGACTGTTACAGGTTGCACGGGTTCTCTACTCTCCTTTTGGACAGCAAACTACTCGTTGGTTAATATTAGCCGTCCCGTTTTCTTCGAGGTTTTCCTGACATGTGTGGAATCGTTGGGGTCGTTCGAAGCGACTCGAAAACTGTTGACCAAACACTGGTGTCGCGGATGTGCGACGCCATCAGACACCGTGGACCGGATGAAGACGGATTCTACTTTAACGATTCCGTCGGACTTGGAATGCGGCGACTGTCGATCATCGATCTGGCTGGAGGTCAGCAACCCATTCACAATCAGGACCGCACCGCCTGGATCGTTTTTAACGGCGAGATCTACAACTACCTCGAGCTCCGCGACAAACTCGAAAAACTCGGCCACAAGTTCTACACGAACAGCGACACTGAGGCGATCATCCACGCTTACGATCGGTACGGGTCTGATTGTGCCAATCACCTGCGTGGTATGTTCGCTTTTGCGATCTGGGACGAGCGCACTCAGGAGTTACTACTCGCGCGTGATCGTATCGGTAAGAAACCTCTTCTGTATGCCGATGTGAATGGTCAGTTGATCTTTGGTTCTGAGTTTACTGCCCTGCTGTTGCACCCGGACGTAAGTAGAGAAGTAAACACTGAAGCGATCGATCACTACCTGTCGTTCATGTGCGTTCCGGCCCCTGTGACCGCTTACAAGGCCATAAAAAAACTCGAACCTGGGCATACGCTTCGCTGGCGCAACGGCGAAATCAAGACGGAGCGTTACTGGCAACCCGATTTCTCCAAGAAACTTGATATCAATGAAGAGGAAGCCGGTGAACAGGCAATAAAATTACTCCGTGAAGCGGTGCGTGTGCGTTTAATGTCGGAAGTGCCGCTTGGTGCGTTCCTGTCAGGTGGCATTGATTCAAGTGCTGTTGTCGCCCTGATGAGCCAAGAGTCGAGCGAGAAAGTCAAAACGTTTTCGATCGGCTTTGATGAACAGGACTTCAGTGAGCTCAATCATGCGAAACGCGTCGCCGAACATGTGGGCGCCGATCATCATGAGTTCATTGTTCGGCCTGATGCGATGGAAGTGCTGCCTATTCTCGTCGAACACTATGGCGAGCCTTACGCTGATTCCTCGGCAGTGCCGACTTACTACGTAGCGCGAGAGACGCGTAAACATGTCACGGTTGCTCTTAACGGAGACGGTGGAGACGAGGCGTTCGCTGGATACGAACGTTACGCCGCAATGCTTCTCGCTGAACGTTATCGCCGCTTGCCGAAATTTCTCCGCGACTCAGTGATTCGCGAAGCGGTTGAATTATTGCCGTCATCGGAAGTTAATCGCGGTCGGATTCGTTACGCCAAGCGCTTCCTGAAAGCTGCAGCATTACCGAAAGTCGAGCGTTATCTGCGTTGGGTGTCCGTTTTCGATAGTGAAGCAAAATCGTCTCTCTACTCTAAAGATTTTCTTCATGAGGTGGGTACGACCAGAGCGGCGAGTGTGCTTGAACCCTGGTTCGTGCACGCGAATGGAGCCGGCGTACTTGACGCGTCGTTGCTCGCAGACACGATGACTTATTTGCCGAATGACTTGCTTGTTAAAGTCGATATTGCAACTATGGCCGTATCACTTGAGGCCCGATCGCCTTTTCTGGACCATCACGTAATTGAATTTGCGGCGAGCTTGCCAGAGCGGTTCAAGTTGCGCGGATTGACCACGAAATACCTACTGAAAAAAGTCTTGCGTCAGTTGTTGCCGAGTGAAAACCTCGATCGACGCAAGATGGGTTTTGGCGTTCCAATCGGACATTGGTTACGCGGCAAAATGCAGCCGTTCTTGCGCGAGGTCTTACTCTCCGAAAAATCGCTTGGACGTGGCTTTTTTGAACCAGCAACAATAAAACGACTGTTGGACCAGCACTGTAATGCGGAGCGCGATTATTCACATCAGCTCTGGACCCTGCTGATGCTTGAACTCTGGTTCAATCGCTTCATCGGCGCCAACTGACATGCAAACTCCTGATCAGATCGAGGAATTGCAGAACAGCCTGGGAATGGACACTCGCACTGAGAAAATGCTACGCAGTTGCCGCGTGCGCTAGCAAAGACAAACGGTCACTCGGGATCAAGAATGAATTGGATGTTGTTTTGTGTGTTGACTGCGGATCGCGTCCAGGAAGGCTATCGATTGAGTGACGCATTGACGAAGAGTCGGAGTCGTCAGCTTTTGAAGAGGGCCGCAAACACTGCTCTCAATTTCACACGACTTGACGATACGCTAAAGGTGTTTGCACTTCGATAAAGCCATCGGGAGGAAAAAACTTGAAAGGTGTCGTCTTGGCGGGAGGACTGGGTACGCGTTTGGGCGCGTTAACGTCCGTTACAAATAAGCACCTCTTCCCCGTTTACAACCAGCCGATGATCTACTATCCGATCCAGACGCTGGTTAACGCAGGCATTCACAACATCATGATTGTCACCGGAGGAAACTCGGCCGGCGATTTTTTGCGCTTGCTTGGAAATGGAAAAACCTTTGGGTTGAACCACCTTAACTATACGTACCAGGAAGGCGAAGGTGGAATTGCTGAAGCATTATCGTTGGTGGAACACTTCGCCGCAGATGATCCGGTTTGCGTGATTCTTGGTGACAACATTCTTGAGAAGAACATTCGAAATGCTGTTGATGCATATGAAAGACAACGTCACGGCGCGAAAATATTATTGAAAAAAGTTTCTGACCCGCGTCGTTTCGGAGTTCCTGAACTCGTTGGCGATCGTGTGGTGCATATTGAAGAGAAACCCAAAGTACCCAAATCACAATATGCCGTTGTCGGAGTTTATATGTACGACGCTGCTGTTTACGACATCATTCGGACATTGAAGCCATCAGCGCGAGGTGAACTGGAGATCAGTGATGTTAACAACGCGTATATTGAACGCGGCGCAATGACGTGGGAAGAACTGGACGGTTGGTGGTCTGACGCAGGAACGTTTGAAAGCTTGTTGCGGGCGTCAAATCTTGTGGCCCAAACTGCAGACAAGTTGGAGTCTTTTGATGGAGCCAAAATCAGCGCAAATGTCTAAGACATTCACGGAGGGAGAAATCGAAGGCGTTGTCGTTCGTGACTTGAAGAGATTCTCAGATGCCCGTGGTTGGTTGTCGGAGTTGTTTCGCAGCGATGAGATTTCCGGCAGCTTTTATCCGGAGATGGCTTATCTCTCTATGACTGAACCAGGTGTGACTCGCGGGCCGCATGAACATGTTCATCAAGCCGATTACTTCTGTTTTCTCGGTCCGTCGAATTTCAAACTCCGAATGTGGGACACTCGTCGTGAGTCTTCGACGTTTGGAGTTATGTCCACGCTTATCGTGGGGATAGATAACCCGAAGTCTGTGTTGATTCCGAAGGGCATAGTTCATGGTTATCAGAATGTTGGAACCGTAAGTGGCATGGTCATCAACTGTCCGGATCAACTTTACATGGGCCAACATAAGACTCAGCCAGTCGATGAAATCCGACATGAGGACGATCCGAACACGATCTTTCGCATGGGTTGAATAAAAGCTTAAGCTCCATTCCATAGTTCAAGTGTCTCAACCTAAAACTCGTGTCATCCGCGTTATCGCTCGACTAAATGTCGGTGGTCCAGCAAAACACGTTATATGGCTGACGGCAG
>PSRF01000388.1 GCA_003175865.1 Blastocatellia bacterium | reverse complement strand
CTGAGGGGAAATAGACGTACTGATCGTCAACTGAGGGCTGTCCTGGCCAGCTGGCTCCACCCCACGGGTCTTTATGTAGGCGTCCGGTGGTCATTGTTGTTTTGAATTGCCAAACTACCCCGAGAGGCTGACTGGACCAGGGACCGGTGCCGTAGAAGCTTCGTGCGTAATTTCCCAACCAGGTGGGAACGGTGGTTGGCGGTTTTTCAACTGGTTGCGCGGGCTTTGCTTCAGTCTCTTTGACAAGTTTGCCGCCGCAGGCAGAGAGCGAGATTAAGGCGAGGATTAAGACGAAGAAGACGGTATTGGTGCCGGCCATAAGGCCAGTTGGTCGGGGGCTAATCATCGGGGTAATTTAAGGAACTGGGGAAGAGTGTTGGACTCAAGCCAACCAATCGGCCGTATAGACTACTTCAGCAGTCCCGGTAATAACAACCTCGCCGTCGTCACGCCACTTGATTTTGACCTCGCCGCCCGGCATGACCGCTTTGATTTCGCGGGCGACCTTCTCATTTACCATGGAGGCTATCGCGGCTGCACAGGAACACGTACCGGAGGCACTTGTTTCACCTACGCCGCGCTCCCAAATCCGCAACTCGAGCGTGTTGTTGTTGACTACGCGTACAAAAGTGACGTTGACGCGATCTGGAAATTGCGCGTGGTTTTCGATGTTCCTCCCAAGACGCCTCCATTCGATCGCGTCGAAGTCGTCCACGAAAATGCAGCAATGCGGATTACCAAATAACAACGCGGTAATCTGCACTGTTTGGCCGCCTACTTTGAGCGGATATCCAACCACTCGATCCATGGGCTGCTCGGTTCTCATCGGAATCGAGTCAGTGTCGAACTGCGGTTGACCTAATTCGGATTCGAAAACGAACTTGCCCATTCCGAGGCGTTCGCGAGGGAAGTAGCGTTTCAGGCCAGTCTTGGTGTTCAACCGCAATTCGTCAGCGGTCCAAAGTTGGTTGTAGTAAAGATAAGCAACTGCGCAACGCGTGCCATTGCCCGACATACCAGCTTCGCTTCCGTCAGGGTTAAAGATGCGTACATTGAAGTCAGCATCGTCGGTTTGTGAGCGGGAAACGATAGCGATGCCATCGCCGCCGGCGCCGTAATGACGATCACAAATGCGACGTGCGAGTGCCGGCAGATCGATTATTCCGGCTAGTTGCTCCGATTCGATGACAAGATAGTCATTGCCGAGTCCGTGAAATTTCGTGAAGCGTGGCGGCATGTGTTCAATGATTCCCTTTAGTTCTGTAAGTTTAGAATGCGAGTGCCCCCCGTATTGGCGAAACTTGAGTAGGGAACCGAGAGCGGTAGCGACCGCAAGCTAAACAAAACTTAAGTGCGATTATTACCGGAGTTGCGCTTAGCATCCGGTCGCTATCGCTCCCAGTTCCCTAGTTAATTGTTGATCCGATAAGGTCAGCTTGCACCGGCAAAGAGCTTCTTCAGACGTTCTGTCAACACGGGCTCAATATTCAGCAGTCGTTCGTAAACAGTCAGTTGTCCGCGATGGTACATCTCGTGGCTCATTGCAAAGGTCAGAAACGCCTGTTTCGAAACTTGTTTTCCATCGAACCGCGTCATCATCACATCCAGCTTGTCGTCATAGTCACCCATGCAAGTGACGGCGTCATCCATGCTGCTTCGCAACATCGCCAATAGATCATCCTTCACAGTGACGTTGGTCAAATCGCCGCCGTACTCTTTGACGTGGTCAGGAAATGACTGCCGCGCAAGATTTGTGTTTTCCCGACACGTCTCGCCCACGAGAAACCTCTGCGATTGGATTATGTGCTGGAGTATTTCGGCTATTGTTCGTGTTTGATCAGTAGCACGAAATGAAAACTGATCGGCAGGAATTCGTTCGACTTCCTGGATTAATCCTGTTCGAACATCCTTCCAAAGAGAGATAAGGGAATCGACTGACATTTGAAACTCTCCTTTACAAACTATTCTGATCTACCGCTAAAAGACGCCAAAAGGACCGCAATTGGATCGATACAAGCAACGCGCGGTTCAACATCAGACGGATAGTTGTTGACCATGATCGAAAACACAAGTCGTTCACGAGCCGCCGTAGTTACATAACCCGCAAGACTGGCTGCTGAACTGAGTGAACCAGTCTTAGCCCGCAAATTATTTTCGGCTGGCGTGTTCTTCAGTCGATTACGCAAGGTGCCATCGACCCCGGCAATCGGCAACGCATCGCGAAACGCGTCGGCGTAACGATGCTTGCTCATGAACGTTAACAGTTGAACGGATGCGTCGGCGGTAATCATATCGTTGCGAGACAGACCCGAGCCGTCGCTGAGCACCAATGATTCTGGTCGAATGCCGGTGTTCTTTAGAAATCCCTTCACAGCTTCGAGGCCCAAGTCCTCAGAGGTTTGACGCTCCTCGTCTGAAGGGGTTTGCGGCGGCACGACTTTTCCGAGTGTGCGCAAAATCAGTTCAGTGTAAAGATTCTGACTGGGCTTCAATGTTTGGGCGGCGATAACGCTAAAGGGCGGCGACTGCATGCTTGTTATCTCAACTTGGCCCGACGGCGCAGCGCTTGTCACTGTTCCATTCATCAGGTTCATCGTCACGCCAGCACTCAACATTGTTGGATCGACGGACCCAGTCATGCGTGACTTACCGGTAATGACTACGCCTTTCTGCGTCAGAGATGAGCGCAGCAGATACACGAATAGTAACGATGGGTGTGAAATGCCGATCCCACCGGTGTAACCACGATCGTCGATGGGAATAGTGCCGCTGACAGTTACTTTGTCTTCACCGAGCCCGCGATAGACAGAGATGCGGCGACGTGTTCCCTTAGGTGCTGTGACGACTTGATTCTCGATTGTCAGCAAAGGGTCCGGGGGGCCGGTGGTCACGATTGCAGCTTTACCGATATCTGGACCAGGTTTCACGAATAAATCAAGCGCGTTGTCGTTTGCGGTCAGGGCTGATACTTCTGCGCCGTAGTACCAGGTGAGGTCTTCCCACTCCCAGCCTGAGCCGTACTGTGGTCCAACAAAGTAAGTCTCGTCACCGACAAGATCACCTTCAACGCGTTTTACTCCAGCACTGACTATTCTCGAAGCGAGTTCATCAATCCCTTTGACGTAGTCACCATTGTTGAAGCGGGCGGCAATTGACGGGTCACCTCGTCCGTAGATTGTTAGATCGCCACGAACGACTCCGGATGAATCAGGTTTTGATCGAGCGTAAACAGATGTGTTGAAACGAAAGTCAGGCGTCAGACGGTCGAGGGCAGTGGCGACCGTATAAATTTTCATGTTCGAAGCTGGACGGAGCAACTTGGTAGCGTTCTCTTCGAAAATTGTTCGACCGGTATCGAGCGAAACCACTTTGATTCCGACCATTGCTGATTCAAGTTCAGGTTTGCGCAGGATCTCTGTGATGCGCGTTTGGAGTTCAGCAACCGACCGTGTTGGCGTGGATGTCTTGACCAGCGCCGGAGTTGGTGACGCGATCGGATTTGCTGAGGGACTCGGGGATGGTGATGGAGTTGCGACGGAAACGGGCGGAGCAACAGGACTTGGTGTCGGCTTTGCTGTCTGAGCTTTTGTCTGACGCTCTCGTTGAACGTTGGCGCTTGATACTAACGGAGCTGATGTAGTGGTGACGAGAGAGATGAGCAGCAACCAGGCCACCCTGCGCGAGTTGAAATTTTTCATTATTGATTCATCAAGAAGCAGCAGTTATCGCAACCCAAACGGGGTTATTCCGTAAGAACACCGCGCGGCTGAAGCCGATGGTGTCTTCTTTATCCAGCAGACTACGGATCATCCTGTGTTCAGTGAATGCGTAATCCCTGCACGAGTTCGGCAAATCTTGGATCATCCCTCAGTGCCGCCCAGTTGGGATCATTTTCGAAACAGGGACGGTTTGAATTGCCGAGCGAAATCGAACGTTCAAGCCACTCAAACGCTTCGTTTTTCAATCCCTCGAGTGCATAGACCGATGCTATCGAATAGGAAATATCGGCGTCGACTTCTCCGTTGCGCTTCACGTCATCAGTCAACTGGGCCACGGCTTCTTCGTGTTTGCCCTGGCCACTCAGAAACATTCCCATGAATGGTCGCACGCCGTGCATGTTTGGATGTTTACTGATTACTTGCTTCATCAGGTCAGCGGCTTCATCGATCTGTCCCGTGTAATAAAGGGCGAGGGCGCGAAAAGTTCTGACCAGTGGATTGTCGGGTTCCCCAGCGTTATCAAGTTGTCGAAATGCTTCGTCGAAGTTGCCCATGTACATGTGGACCATCGCCCGACTATAACTTGCAACTACGTGAGCAGCCGGATCTAGACGCACCAATCGATCGTAACTTCGCAATGCTCGCCCATATTCTCCATTTAACCTGTGGAGTAATGCCTTCACGAAGTGAACGACCGGTTCGTTTGGTGCTTCGCGTCTGGCTCGATTCACCTCGGCGTGCGCCTTTGGTTTGTCACCGCGCCAGAGATAAATGAAGACACTCAACATGCGAGCTTCGAAGATGTTTGGATCGATCGCGAGTGCTTTCGCGAACGACTCTTCGGCCCGCTCATAATCTTCGACGCCACCAAATCCCTTGAAAACGCGGTTCACGTACGTCGCGCCTAGACCATCGTGCGCCAGGGCGAAGTTTGGATCGAGTTGTATTGCGCGTTGGAAGTGTTCGATTGCAGCGGCGCAGTCGTCAGGTGACACGGTCCGAAATATGAACCGCGCAAATCGATCCCGACCGCGTAGGTACTCTTCGTAAGCGGCTGGATTGTTGGTTGTACTCTTGCCAATTCCGGCTTGTTCCGCAGGACTCAGCTCGACGCTCAACCCTTCAACTATTCGTTGGGCGATTGTGTCCTGCAGCACAATGATGTCGGAGGCCGCGGTATCGATTCGATCGCTCCACAGTATGTCGCCCGACGCTACGTCGAGAAGTTGGGCAGTCACGCGGAATCGCTCTCCAGAATGGATGAATCCCGACGTGAGAACGGCGTTCACCTTTAGCTCTTCACCGATCTCGCGTGGGTCCCTGGTTTGTCCGTGATAACGTGCGATGACTGACGACGGTCGCACGATCAGTGACCGTACGCGTGCAAGTTCCGTAATCACTGCATCAGCTAACGAGAACTCGTAGAAACTTGAGGTTGGGTCATTGCTTAAATTCCGGAAACAGAGAATGGCCAGGCTCTTCTTTTCCAGATCGGAAACGCTCGTGGCCGGTGTTTCATGAATACCTTGTTTGGTGGACGATACGATGCCTGGCGAGTGAGTCGGCGAGTCACTCTTGGTTATTGATTTTAACCAACGCATCGCCCGCGACACAGGACTGGCACCGCCCAAATGTTTGGGTGGTTCAGTAACAGGTTGGTACGTACTGTCTGAAGCTTCACCAGATATCTCTTGCAATACCAATCGCAGCTGATCGCGAAGCTCTTCCATTTTCTGAAAACGATCACGAGGTTCTTTCTCAAGTGCGCGGTCGACCAATTGCTGTAAACGAGGAGGAATTGGACTGGACCTCATTTCAGCGATCGGTTTGGGGGCATCGTGCAGAACTGCGTGACGAACATCGATCGTCGTTTTTCCTCGAAAGGGCCAGGTACCGGTCAACATCTCGTAGAGCAGCACACCCGTTGAAAAAATGTCTGCACGTTTGTCCACGCGATCGCCGCGCGCTTGTTCTGGTGCCGCATAAGTAGCCGTGCCATATGGAACACCAACTTCAGTGAGTTCCGTGTGGTGAATTCCGCTAGTGACAGCTTCAGTTTCATCGAGCAGTTTTGCCAGGCCGAAATCCAGTACTTTGACTTGACCGGAGGGCGTCACCATCACATTGCCCGACTTAATGTCTCGATGAATGATGCCGCGGCTGTGTGCAGCTGAGAGCGCGTCAGCAACCTGGAGAGCTATTAAAACGGCCGTCTTCAGTTCGAGTGGTCGACCGGCAACGAGTTGTCGCACATTCTTGCCTTCGACGTACTGCATGGCGATGAAATGAACGCCATCAATTTCGTCGAGATCGAATATCGTGCAGATGTTTGGGTGATCGAGGGACGAAGCAAGTCTTGCTTCACGTTCGAATCTCTTGAGGTTGGCTTCCTTGGCCGTTAATTCTTGCGGAAGGACTTTAATAACGACAGTGCGGCCGAGTTTCTGGTCCGTCGCTTTGTAGACAGCGCCTTGTCCTCCAACACCAAGCTTTTCAGTGACGCGATAGTTGTGGAGGGTTTTGCCAATCATCTCGGTTACACCGGGTCAATCTCTGTGCTACGCCTTCAGGCGTAGTACGCTAACGATCGAACGTGGCCAGCAACTCTTCGGGCTTTGCGGTGGCGGTACCAACTTTTCCAACCACGATACCTGCTGCGTGATTTGCGAGAACAGCAGCTTCAAACATAGACGCGCCCGCAGCGAGTGCTCCTGCCAGAGCCGCGATTACTGTGTCGCCGGCGCCAGTCACGTCGTAAACTTCTCGAGCGACTGTGTCAACATAAACAGGAGGCATGTCGCCTTCCAGCAACATCATCCCGCGATCACCGCGAGTGATCAGCACCGCGTCGCAGCCGAGCTTCTGTCGAATCACTTTCGCCGCCACGTGCAAACCCTGGTCTGTGTCCTCCTCGGTGTTACTCATTCGCAGTGCTTCATGGTGGTTCGGCGTCACTAGAGTGGCTGGCCGATACGCATCGAAGTTTCTAAGTTTTGGATCGATTAGGACCGGCATTCGTTGCCGCGCAAATGGCAATATCTCAGTGAGTACCCGAGGCGTCACAACGCCCTTGTCGTAATCAGAAACTACAAACGCATTCGCGTGTGCTAAGCAGTCTTTCAACTGCGCGATCATCTGATCTTCAACCAATTCCTTCACTGGAGTGCGTAATTCGCGATCAGCTCGGACGACGAGCTGATTATGGGCCACAATACGTGTTTTCGTAGTTGAGGGCCTGGCTTCGTCAACGATCAGGTGAGCGGTTGCGTGTGAGTTAAGGACGTGCAATCCCTCGCGAATTTGTTGGCCGGCTCGATCATCGCCGACGACACCGACGACTGCACCTCGTGCCCCAAGTGAAACCAAATTTGCGAGCACATTTGCGGCACCACCAAGATGAACTGACTCGCGTCGCACGTCAACCACCGGAACGGGTGCCTCTGGCGAAATGCGTGTGACATCGCCCCATACAAATTCATCGAGCATGACATCACCCAGCACGACAACTGACCGTGTGCTCATTTGCTCGAGAATTTC
>PSRF01000198.1 GCA_003175865.1 Blastocatellia bacterium | reverse complement strand
CGGTGATTACATCGTTCGTTTGTTCGCAGCCTTTGTTCCATCTCATCGTAAGGAACACGTGCGAGCAGATTCTGTCGACGTCGAGTATCGATCAAGTATTCAAGAAACGGCTTGATGACAGTGTTAATGACAACAATGCCTTTTACCGAAACTTCTTGAGCCACCAGTGGCGCTTGCACGCCCCCGATGCTTATGCCGATGAGAAACACATTTTCAGAATCGACGAATGGATAATTCTTTAGTGCTTTGAGCCCTGTGACGTAGCCGCGACGTTCAATCGAAAGATCGATCGCAGGACTTTGACAAGGTGGCCCCTCGCTGTCACCCATGCCACTCTTCTCGACGCGCATGGTGACGAAACCTGCGCGCGACAGACCGTACAGCAACTTGGCATCGTTGCTCTGAAGATTAGCACTCTCCTGAGAGAAGCAGCCGATACCAGTGATATAAAGGACTGCGGGATGTCTGCCTGCGGTCTTTGGCACTGTGAGTATTACTCTCCGCAAGGTGCCATCAACAGTGACGGCTTTATAAAGAGTATCGACATCAGGTGCTGATTCGAATGGGCGTGCCTTCACGATTAGTTGCTTAGAGATTAGCTCGCCCTGGCGTCGTAAATGGATTGTTGCCGAGTCACCTGCTTTTAGAGTCTTAACTGTTTGTACAAAGTCATTAACGTCGGTGATCTTGTGATCGTTGACTTGAGTGATGATGTCGTTCGCTTGAATCCCAGACTCCTTTGCTGAACCTCCATCAACTACACTCTGAACCACGATTCCTGTCTCCCCGGGTCTCAATCCTGTGCGCGCTTCATCCGTCAGCGCGACAGCAGCTACCCCGATGAAACCAGACCGTCGTAGTTCTTGCGCGTGATCGATAACTGACGCTGACAAGACCACGAACCCGAGCAAAGGGATGAACTTTAGGCGAGTCATCTCGAATACGTTAACTGATTTCTCCAGGTTGGAGAATTCCTTTCGCATCACAAGATTATCCCGCTCGCGTGTACCTCAGCTTTCTCGAATGAACCTGCGGGTCGGCACCTGGCTGACGACGCTGCCTCTTCGTTGTGTCAGTCCATTTGAATTACCGGAATCGTTAGTAATCAATTGCGATTCGCTTTGTAGCCTGTAATAATCTGCGCATTGCTGCCTTTGTTTTGATTTCGCCAAAAATTTCATCCTCCTGGAGACTACTCGCTGCCCCTGGCCATGAATAACGTCTACCTCGAATTCCATGACAGCACTGCCGGCATCCAGCGCATTCCGATAACTAAAGACGCAACGCGGATGGGTCGTGAACCAGGTTTGGAAGTCACGATCGCGGCAAATGCTGCAAACGTTTCGCGTCGTCACGCTGAGATTCGTCGACAGGACTCCATCTTCATACTGGTCGACCTCGGAAGTTTCAACGGAACCTTTCTCAATGGACGACGCGTAACTTCTGAAATCCTTAACGACAACGACGAGATTCAACTGGGACCGGGCGGACCAAGTATGCGTTTCCGCGCACCTGCCGTCCCAGAAGCACAACGAACTGCGCAGCTCGGTTTTCCAGGTCACGTCGCAGCACATTCCGCCGCAGTTCATGAACAACCGCAAAATCGAACAATTGTTGCCAACGCGGAGAAATCACTTCATACGACTGCGCGAAGCACAGGGTTTAATCCGAACGAACCACGCGTGTTTATTCAACGTCCGTTCGATACACCACAACTTACGATTGGACGTGGCGATCAATGCGAGATAAGACTTGATGGTCTGCTGATCTCGAACCAACACGCGCGCATATCGCAAGCCAACACCGGGTTTGTAATTGAGGATCTGAACTCCACCAACGGCACATACATCAACGGCCAACGTATCACCGGGCGAGTGTTTATCGCGCCAGAAAATGTCGTACAAATTGGACCATTCCTACTCCGGGTCAATCCTCAGAGCGGCGTTACAGTTTATGACACGCGTGCCAAGACACGACTGGATGTCGTCAGGATTTCGAAAGAGGTCCAAAACCGCTCAGGCCACGGGAAGATTCGTCTACTTGATAACGTCGACCTCAGCATTCAACCGAATGAGTTCGTTGGCCTACTCGGTCCGTCAGGCGCCGGTAAGTCAACGTTGATGGATTCTCTAAACGGGATGCGACCTGCCTCAAGCGGGCAAGTGTTAGTCAACAACCTTGACCTCTATCAGCATCTCGAGTCGCTGAAGCAGTCGATTGGATACGTTCCACAAGACGACATCATTCATCGCGAGCTTACGGTCTATCGCACTCTTTACTACGTTGCGCGGCTGCGTCTTTCTCGTGATATTTCGCGACAGGAGATCGATCAGGTTGTTTCAGAAGTAATGGATCTAACCGGACTATCTGAACGCCGCGACGTCCCAATCTCGCAGCTCTCCGGCGGACAACGCAAACGTGTTTCAATTGCAGTTGAATTGATCACCAAACCTTCAATCATCTTTCTTGACGAACCAACATCCGGACTTGATCCGGCCACTGAAGAAAAGGTGATGAAACTCTTCCGTCAAATTGCGGAGTCGGGTCGCACTGTTATCCTGACAACGCATGCAATGGAAAACGTGAAGTTGTTTGACAAGATTGTCGTGATGATGCGCGGCAAGCTCGTCTTCTATGGCAAGCCGCAAGAAGCGCTGTCACACGTCGGCGCGGAGAGTTTTAAGGATCTGTATGACAAACTCGAGCAACCAATCTTCGATCGACTCAAGCACTCGAATGGCCAACTGAACAAAGACCAGGTGGCAGAAGAAGTTGCTGAACATTGGAAGCAACGTTTTCTGCAGACTGAACAGCACAAATGGAATGTCGAAATTCCGCTGCGCTCAGTTTCTCTTGGCACTCACACAACAGTCCCAGCGAAACGAAGGGGCACGCTTGGTGATTGGCTCCGTCAATGGGCGACTCTTTCACGCCGGTATCTTGAGGTCCTCGCGTCAGACAAGTTCAATTTGCTGATTCTATTCTTCCAGGCGCCGATCATTGCGTTGTTGACCTATCTGGTCGTCGGAGGCAAAGCACCTCGTGATTTCATTTATTTTGTGCTCGCATTGGTTTCATTGTGGTTCGGAACTTCAGTCGCCGCTCGCGAGATCATCAGAGAACAAGCGGTCTACAAACGAGAACGCATGGTGAATCTGCGTCTGCTTCCATACGTCGGCTCGAAGATTCTCATACTTGTTTTGATAGTTGGATTTCAGTGCATTCTTTTGTTTGGTACTCTGAAGTTGCTGGATATCGTCGGATTGATGTCGTTCCCCGGCATGATATTCGGGTTACCCCAACTCCTCGTCATGATCTTGACCGGAACTCTGGGTATCGCACTCGGACTATTTGTCTCAGCCGTTGTTAAGACCTCCGAGATGGCGACAAGTTTGATTCCACTAATTTTGATTCCGCAAATTCTTTTCTCTGGTCTGGTCGGTATCCCAACAGGAATGTCGAAGGCCGTCGGTTCGTTAATGCCGGCAACTTGGTGCTTTGACGAGATGAAGCGTTTGTCGAATCTCGATGTGCTGCGCGCAAAAGATGAAAATGCCCAACCTTCAAATAAAGAAAATGGACGCGGGTTATACAAGCAAGTGGAGCGCGACAACGATCAGAACATTGCGAATGCCCGCGACTCAGTGACGAAATATAAGAGCGACGCAGAGAAGAGCATTAAGGACTTCGAGAAAAAGATGGAAGACTACTTGAAGAACTTGCCAACCGGACAAGCGGGGAACAAACCCACAGCGCCGAAGCTTGGTCCAGCGCCTGATATACCAACGGCAAAGAAGGTGCCAGATGATTTAAGTGCTTACGTCGACTTTCTACACCCGTGGGGTGGTCACATCATCAACATTGGCGTGTTGGCGGCGATGCTGTTCTTCTTCTTTATTGCGACAATGGTTGCGTTAAGAATCCAAGACGTCTGAGGAATCTTGAATAAATCGGGATCAGGTATAGCTCAAATACCGATCCCCAGACCTATTCAAATCGGTATTGCAGCACGCACATTCTCCCTGGCAGGTAACCTAACTTCTCGAGTTCTTAGTGACTCCTGCTGTTTGACTCTCGTCACAATATAAAGAAGCACTTCGCAAACTTCACGTGTACCTGTTCCCAATGTGTTACCACGCTCGTCGCGTAGTGCATAGATGTTGTGCTGCAGACTCAACGGAACAATCATCAATTCACTTGTCATCATTATTGACTCCTACCGTCCGTCGCCGCACAACGGGTCTAACAACTGCGAGAACTTAAGTTGTTTTCGGGTTCGTGCCTCACTACCGCAGCAACGGCTTTGTTGAGTCCGGATAAGGTCCCGATTAGTCGAAAGGCGTTATTAGATTGGCGCCTGCGCAAGTGCGGGCGAACTAATACGGCCACGTCCCATATTGCACTGGTGGGGAGATGCTGGTCTCAATCGCAAAGCAATGCGCATTTCCGAAGTACTTTGGATTTAAAACATTGCGAATCCTTTCGAGAATCAATGTAAATGTGTGCCCATTGGTAGCTGCAATAATCTTGAAGGGAAATCACACGGTATTTGCAATCACTTCAGAAGTTAAATAAAGCGAACTAAACAGTTCGTGGAGTTGAAGTCCATACTCCTAACCCGATACAACTTAGTATCGCCGGCTCACCGTCCCCGAATAGACCCAGGAGTTTTTAGTAGAGATGACACAGGGATTGAATTCTCGGTCCAGGACCATTCTCGTAGTTGATGATTTCGATGACACCCGCCTGCTGTTGCGGACTTGGCTCGAACGAAAAGGCTTCCATGTTGTCGAAGCCGAAAATGGAATCAAAGCGGTCGAGTTGGCCCAGACGGTATCTCCCGATCTGATCATCATGGACGTGGAGATGCCTCAACTTGATGGTCTCAATGCAACTCGACGCATTCGAACAGTAAAAGGACTCGACGCTGTCCCAATCGTTGCTGTCTCTGCATATGGCGCCGATCAGTTTCGAGACCAGGCATTGGCGGCTGGATGCAATGAATACGTATCGACGCCATTTGAGCCTGATGCCCTGGAAGGAATCATTAGAGCACTCGTACATTGAACAGGAATCGTTGACACGTTTGCTGTTTCATCTTAATTTCCCGCCCATAGACCATCTCATGTCGACCCGAAACCCTGGTTTGAGAAGCACTGTCTTCAGACAAATAGTTCCTCTGGTAGTTCTAGTCTTTCTCCGTCCTGTTCAGGTGTTTGCGCAGTCACAGTGTGCTCAGAAGTTGAGTGATTTGCCGGCTGCGGCTGAACTGTTTGGTTTTCATATTGGCATGACGAAAGACGACGTGAAAAACCTGGTTCCACAGACACAGTTTGGAAAGGCAGATGAATTTGGAGTCGTTAAGACAACGATCAATCCGTACTTTGACACGCGTATCGACAAAACTAAGTTTGCTGGTGTACGGAGTATCTCGCTCGACTTTCTGGACGATCGTTTGACGTCGCTATGGATCGGGTACGATGAAACTTACAAAGTCCACACTACTGACGAGTTCATAAAACAAATTAGCGGATCGCTACACCTGACAGGGACGTGGTCGTCCTGGAAGTCAAAAGGGCAACAACTCCGCTGCGGAGATTTTCAAATCATTGTGAGTATGGTTGCGGGTGGCCCAAGTGTCAGGATTCTCGACGTGAGCGCGGACGATATAGTTGCCGCTCGCCGACTTGCCAAGGAAGAACGTGATGAAGCGAAGGAGGCAGGTACAGATCGCGAGGTTATGTCATCTTCGGAACCTGATGCCGAAGCAACCAAGATCGTCGGCGACAGACACGATAAGGTTTATTACTCCGCCGGTTGCACCCCCTCAAAGCCAATCGAAGAAAAGAACAAGGTGGTCTTTGCAACTGTTGAAGAAGCGGAGAAGAATGGATTCAAGCTCGCCAAATCATGCCACTGAGTTTTTCGACGAATTTCTAATAATGGAGGAGACGCAATGCTGAGAGAATTCAAAGAGTTCATCGCACGCGGTAACGTCGTCGATCTTGCGGTAGCAGTTGTTATTGGAGCCGCTTTTGGGAAAATCGTGACTTCGCTGGTTGAGGGAGTAATCATGCCCCCGATTGGTTTGGCGTTGGGGAAAGTTGATTTCTCGAATCTGTTTATTGATCTTTCCGGACAACACCCCGCGTCACTAGCGGAAGCGAAACAGCGCGGCCTTCCGGTCATCGCCTACGGTGCGCTACTGAACGACATCGTTACTTTCTTGATCATCGCTTTCATCGTCTTCCTCATTGTAAAAGCAGTTAATCGTCTGCGCGCAGAACCACCACCGCCGCCGAATACCAAAGACTGTCCGCACTGTTTGACTGCGATTCCCCTCGGGGCAACACGATGTGCGGCTTGCTGTTCAGACCTTGCCGCAGCCTAATTTCAATTGCTGATTGCTGATTGCGGATTGTCGAGTGGTTACGCTGAGAACGACATCCACTGAATCGGAAATCAGCAATCGGCAATCAGCAATCAGCAATGCCTCCAGGGTCGCTCATCGAAGATTTCTATATTAGAATTCGTTTCAATGCGCGAATGCCCCCGGTGCGAAGCCTGCTATGACGACGAAGTCCTGACGTGCCCGCAGGACGAAGCAAACACTAAGGCCACTCTTCCTGGCGGCAAACTCCTCGCTTTTCGTTACCTCTTAGAAAAAAGACTTGGTCGCGGGGCGATGGGTCAAGTTTATCTGGCACGCGATCAGAACCTTCTCACTCGTCGTGTCGCAATCAAAACGGTTCGGCCGGACATTTTAAATGACGAGGATCTCCAGGAAGGAGAAGCCATCGCGCGTTTTGAACGCGAAGCGCAAGCAGCTGCTTCTATTCGTCACCCAAATGTCGTTGATGTAACTGACTTCGGTAAGAGTCCTGACGGTGTTTTCTTTCTGGTGATGGAATACGTTGAAGGAGAAACACTCTATGACTTACTACGCCGTGAAGGCACAGTTAATCCAGTGCGAGCCTCCAATATTCTGCGTCAAGTGGTTGCCGGCGTTGAGGCAGCACACGATGAGGGCATTCTCCACCGAGACCTAAAACCCGCTAACATTTTTCTAATGCAACAGAAGCGCAAATCCAGCGGTGAAGATGGATTTGTTAAAGTCGGCGACTTCGGACTTGCCAAAATTGTAAATCCCGACCGCTCCGACCTGACATCTGCGAGTGGTCCAGCATCCCGCGGAATCATAGGTACCCCTGAATACATGGCGCCGGAACAAATGCAGCCGGGTTTGCCACTCGATGCCCGAGCTGACACTTATGCACTTGGCACTATCGCGTACCACATGCTTGGTGGGCGACCGCCCTTCACCGGAAACATTACACAGTTGATTGCTCAGAAACTCATGCAGGGCCCAGCGCCACTCTCCACTTTGCGAAGTGATATCCCTCCGCAAGTCGAAGAAGCAATCATGCTTGCACTCGCAAAGGAGCCAAACGATCGGCCGGCGACCGTAAGCGACTGGTTTGAACATTTTGCATCTGCAGTAGCTGAAACTGCAGAAGATGCTGGCAAACGTGGCGAATCGCGACTGGTTATTATCGCGGCTTCTGGATCTGAGGTTTATGTCGACGATGAACGATACGGCAGTGTTGGCCGTTCAGGCCGGGTAATACTGACAGAGATCCCGCCCGGGCAACACGTGTTGCGTGTTTCCCGATCAGGCGAACCAGACGATGAACGTGTTATCGAGATACGTAGCGATGTTGCCGAACAGATCATCGAGGTACAACTAAAAATTGGGCCATCGAGTAAACAATTGACGCCCTCCCATGGTGGCAGCTTGCAGAGTCGAGCAGGAGTTCATTCAACCACCCTCGTTGTCGTGATGTGCACGAAATGCCAGTCGCGTTTCGCGGAAGGCGTCAAGTTTTGTGGACGCTGTGGAAACACAATCTTTGTTCCAGTCTCTGAGGCAGCGAGTGCAATGCCACCTCAAGATTCAGGAATCGCTCCGCCACCGCAACCTGGCGTCGTGTGCCCTCGCTGCCATCAAACATATCCAACGGCCATCAAATTCTGCGGCAGATGTGGAATCCCGTTGGGTACAGCGTCACTTGAGTGGCGTGCACCCAAGCCAGTAGAGGTTATTTGCAGGAGTTGTGGTACCAGTTACGCGCCAGGTACTCGTTTCTGCGGGCGTTGCGGTAAGCCCATTATCGCTTGAGACCTTCGAAACTTTCCTTATAATTGGTGCGTGCCGTAAAAGTTGCGCAATCCAACATGCGCCAATCATTTACACGCACCAGCTCGAAATTGCGAATCCACAAAAACGAGTCCATAGATGAAACGCTGCCCCAGTTGCAACCGCACGTACACTGACGCTTCTTTAAACTTTTGTCTTGAAGATGGTACGCCACTCGCCCTCGATGCTCCTCCGCCATCGATGCCTGGAGCGACTGTGAGGTATCCACCGGCACGTGATACAGCCGCACCGCCGCCCACTGAAATCTTCCGGCCTGATTCGCCGCTGATTAGCCAGCCACCGCCACCACCACAACAGCAGTGGGCGCCGGCGCCCATACCGCAGCCGCAAAAAAAGTCGAGTGCAATCTGGTGGATACTCGGAGGTCTCGCAGCTTTTGCGGTGATCGGCATCGGCGCAGCTGTGCTGATTTTCATGGTAGCGAGTATTTCGAGTACCAATACGAATAATGGTAATGCGAACGCGAACTCTGTCGTGAGTAATCGCAATGCCAACGCAAACGCGAATAGCAATGCGAATACAAACAGCAATACCAACACGAGTAATTTGCCGAGTGAATTCACCGACGACTTCAGTCAGCAAAAATGGGGAACGGGCGAATCGAAATTTGGACGTATCTGGTATGCCGACGATGAATACCACATGAGCTCAAAGGCGAAGACGTATGTGGCGATCTATGCGCCTTCGCAGCAATACCAGACTGCTAATGCCACTATTAAAGTCACTGGACGCAGCGTTGACGGGAGTGTCCCCTCGGCAGGCTTTGGGTTGATGATTCACTGCGCGAAATCGAAGGACCAACAATTAGAAGACTACGCGCTGTTGATCTACCCGAGCGATGATCCTGAATATGAAATCATCATGCACAAAAACGGGACCCAAAGCTCGTTAGTCACCAAGACAAAATCGTCAGCGATTCGATCCGGCACCAGTCCCAATCAATTCGAAGTGCGCGTTAAGGGTACAGATATGGCGTTTTACATCAACGGCCAACTCTTGACGCATGTTAACGATTCCGAAAACTACAAAGGTGGCGTGGCCGGTCTTTACACGAGCGACGCCACGGAAGTCGCCTTTGACGATCTTGAGATCACTAGAAACAAAGATTGAGTGTTCTGTGGCTTCCTCGCTTGTTGAGGCACGTCACTTCTACATCCGGCGGAAACCACACGATGCAAGTAAATCTGAAAGTAATTGCCGGCCCTTATAAAGGTCGCATCTTCAATTTTACACAGCACGATTCGTTTCTGATCGGACGCACGCCTGAGGCTCACCTTTGCCTCGCTGACGACAGGTTCTTCTCTCGCAATCACTGCCTGCTCGAAATCAATCCTCCGCATTCCTTTCTTCGCGATCTCGGTTCAACCAACGGAACCTTTGTTAACGGCAAGAGAGTTCGTGAAGCGTATTTGCAGAACGGTGATCGAATTCAAGGGGGAGAAACCATTTTAGTAGTCGAAGTAACGACTTCCGTGCCGGCCGATCTTGCGGAGACGACGCAGGACGCATTTCCGTCGAGACCTGTTCTCGTTATGGTTGAATGTCTGAATTGTGGTCGGCGTGAGCAAGCTCAAGCGTCGGATGCTAATGAACGTATGACGTTTCTTTGCGAAGACTGTCGTATTGAACTGAAGCGTTCTCCGCAACCCGTACCTGGCTACGACACTGTCAAACTACTGGGTCGCGGCGGAATGGGAAGTGTCATGCTTGGTCGCGAACAAAAGACCGGTCGCGCGGTTGCAATTAAAACGTTGCTACCCGAGTTCGCCGTTAGTGACAAAGCGATGCAGAGGTTTATGCGTGAAATTGACGTCGCAGCAGCACTAAAGCACAAGAACATAGTTGAGTTCATCGATCGCGGCACGCACAACGGAGTTGTTTATCTCGTCACCGAGTTTGTAGATGGATGTGATGCA
>PSRF01000172.1 GCA_003175865.1 Blastocatellia bacterium | reverse complement strand
GAGTGGCTGGAGATTGTCGAACGTTTGTGGACTGAGGATCACTTCTCATTCAAAGGAAGACATTATGAGATCGATGATGCAGTTCTCCAACCGAAACCTGTCACGTATCCACGACCGGTCATCTATGCGGGCGGCGAATCCGAAGCAGCAAAGGAAATGATTTCGCGACTTTGCGATGCGTACGTTATGCACGGAGATGAACCTGCACGCGTTGGAAAAAAGATCAAGGACATGTCCGAACGGCGCGAGCGTTTGAATTTGCCGCCGATGAAGTTTGGAGTGGCGGCCTACTCGATTGTGCGTGACACAGAGGAGGAGGCACGGAGGGAGCTGCACAGAATTACTAACGTAGATAAAGCTGCTGCTGGGTATGAAAATTATCAGCAGTGGCTGGCTGGAACTCGATTGGAACAACGAGTGTCGCTTGAAGATTATTCTGTATCGAATCGTGGATTGCGGTCTGGATTAGTGGGCTCTGCTGAGCAAGTGGCCGAGCGGGTTGCCCTCTTTGAAGCTGTTGGAGTGGATTTGTTGTTGTTACAGTGTAGTCCGCAGTTGGAGGAGATGGAGCGATTTGCTGAGATGGTGATTGGTCGTAAAACTGTTGCGGTGGGGACCTAATCCAACATGCCACGGGCTTGACCCGTGGTACTTCACGGTGACTGCTTACACCCGCTGTCCAGTTGGGGTCGCACTTCGGCCCTAGCTCTGAGCCGACTACGTGGAGCGCCACCGGGCAGGCCCGTGACATCTTCGTCGCAAGCTCTAACCGTAGCAGCCACGAATGTGAAAACACCCGGGACAAGCCCGTGGCATTGGTTTGATTTAGTGACTATCAAAGAAGGGTTGCTGGAATGGCAACCCTTTTTTAACGACGCGCGCTAACAGTCCACTTAAAAACTCAACCGCACCCCAAACTGGAACTGTCTCGGATCAAACGCCGCAGTTGGTCGACTGTAATAACGACCGTTGCTTTTTCGCTCCTTGAATGCGTTCACGTCATCGATGAACGGAGATGCCGACGCTTCATTGAATCGATTGAATAGATTGAAGCCTTCAGCAATCAACTCCAATCGCAGTCGTTCACCGATTGTCACCAGTCTACTCAGACGCATGTCAAGAGACATGAAATTGTGCGTGACTCCAAAGTTCCTACCGAGATTTCCAGTCGAGAAGACACCATTCGTAATCAAAGGTGTGCAACCTGTTTGACCGGGTACACACAAGGTGCCATCCGCGAGAACCGAGGGTCGATCCGTTTGATTAGATTGGTCGTTGTTCGTGTCCTGGTTACTGAGGATATTTAACGGACGACCTGACGAAACTTCGAATATCGGGGCAAGAGTGAAGTCAGAAAGGGCCTTGTGAAAACCATTACCTGAACGCCACTCCGCGGGAGACGTCACAATTGCACTGACAACGAACCGATGTCGTTGATCGAACAATGAGTCTGAACGTTCAGCGCCAAAGTTTCTGTTGTCTTGTGGCAGTAGCAATGTCTGCAGGTCGGATGAGTCGTCGATTGAATGTGACCACGTGTAAGACGCGAGGAATTGGTAGTGATGCGAGAATCGCTTCCTCAGATCCACATTCAGGGCGTTGTAGACAGAATTGCCGTCCGACGTTTGCGCGTTGATTGATCCAAACGGTGAAATCGTTCCTGGCGTCCTGAGTGAACCTGCAAGTGCGCCATTCAACACCGGCGGCGTGACAAGTCCGCCGGAGAGCGCCTGGGCCAGGAAGTAGTTTGGCGCGCTTGGTCGGAAAAAGTTCGCGACGCCTGCGTTCACGATACGACTCCCGAGATTCGTTAAGGGCGCCGTGATCATGCCGGGGATGATAATCGCGAATGTTTGACCAGCATTCGGATACGGAACAGCTCCAGTCGGTGTCGTCAGCGTGAAACACTGAAGAGGTACGCCGCCAGGGCAAGGGGCGCCCGATGTCGGAATGGAAAACGCGAGCGGCTCAGTTGTGTTTACGGGATTGCGACCAGCCAATCGGAAGAAATTTTGAATCTGCAGATTGGTTTGAGGCGCGTTGATATCGAGTGGGTGCGGTAAGTGATGCGCACCAACAAAGATGTAGCTGGCTGACAGAGACATGTCTTTGTTGAGCTGTCTTTCGACGGTAAAGTTCGCCTGGTTCGCATAAGCGTATTCAAAGTTTTTCTGAACGTGCAGCGTGAACGGGAGTACTGGTCCAAAACCTGGGAACGTTTGATCGTTAAACCGCTGTCGACCAAATTGATACTGAGAACCAGCAGCCACACCAGGGGTTACAACTCCTGCTGGACAAATCGGCGTGATTGGTCCACCTGGCGGACAAACGGTTCCCTGGAAAACTTGAACGGCATTCAACAGCGCAGTTTGTGATGGACTGCCCGGCGTCAAGATGTCTTGTTGCTGTTGTACCGCGTCGCCGATGTCGGAGTTGAATGCGATTGCGAGTAGCGGGTGATCGTAGAACATGCCCACTGCGGCCCGAATAACCGTCTTACCGTTGTTCTTTGGATCCCATGCCACGGCCAGGCGAGGTGCCCAGTTGTTTTTATCGCGCGGGAACCCTTGTTGCACACCCATCGCGTCTTCAGCTGCTTTAGTTTGCGCGGCAGTGAGTGAAATACCAGAAAGTGGATCGGTGAGTGGTAACGTTCCAATTTGTTCAGTCAACTCGTAATCGTAACGAATGCCATAGTTCAAGGTCAGGTTCGGTCGAATCTTCCATGAATCCTGCGCGAAGAATGCCATCGGTTTGTTACTGATCCTACTGACTGGATCACCGAATCCCTGGATGAAGTTTGTCGGAAACCCGAGACCGTATTGCTGAACTGGAGTGAAGTCAGGCAAGCCGGCAAATGCGGGGTTCAATGTCGAGGCCGTAAGTCCGCCAAAGTTGAAAAGACCAGAGAAGTTAAGTTCGAAGATGGCCTCGGGAATTCGGACGAAGGCGATGTCACCGCCAAACTTGAAGGTGTGATTGCCCCTGACGAGATTCAGATTATCAGTAAATTCATAACGCGTTTCAGTGCGAACGACCGGCGAAAAGAGTTCGCGTCCAATGAACGCTGTTCCAGAGATGTTCGAAGCAACGGCATCGCCGTTTTGCGATTTGAACGTTGCTCGTCGTTCACCAAAGTTGAATCTACCTTCGTTGATTGCGTTGTTGGAAAGTGTCGAGGTTAATGTGGTAACTGCAGCGAAATCGCGAAGCTTCTGAATGCCTGTTCGTGAGAAGTCGTTTTGCCCAAGCGACTGATTCTGTGATTCGACTTGAATGCCGCTAATCGTACTCGGGTTGTAACCAAACCGAAACGTGAACTGATGACGTTGAGTGATTAGGTGATCGAGCCGGAACGAGTTGAACGTCGTGCGATCAGTAACTGGAAATATTTTCTGTAGATTTAGCAATGGTCGGAAGGCAATGAGCTGACCGCTGCTGTTTGTCGTTGTGCTCGGGACAGGCGCACCCGAAAGAATGAACCTTGGTCCAATCGTACCGGGAAGAATCGGGCTGATGGCCGGACACACACTGCCATCGTTGGGTGACACAAGTGGATTTGAGCCAGTCAGTGCAGTTGTGCTTCCGCTTGAAGCGAAGAAAGCGTATGCGCGAGCGCCGCAAATGCTCGCGGGATTGCCAGATGCAACGAGCGCGTTGATTGCCGCCGCCTGTGAAGCAGTAAGATTGGTGAACGTGCGGGCGATCGGATTCAAACCGGGAATAACCGGTATCGTTGCCGAAGACGTTAACCCTCGAGTCACGTCACTCGTGAAAAACCCAGATTCATTTCGTCGCCGCTGTTCAAAGGCAAAGAAGAAGAAAGTTCTGTCACGGTCCAATGGTCCACCAAACGTGGCGCCATACTGCGTTCGAGTGAATGGGGGATCTTCTATAGGCGCGAAGGCGTTTCGAGCTTGAAAACTTCTGTGACGCAAGAATCCGAAGATGTTCCCGTGAAAGTCATTTGTTCCCGATTTTGTAACAACGTTAACGACACCACCGGCTGACCGTCCAAATTCTGCCGCGAACGAGTTCGTCACCACCTGAAATTCCTGCACTGCTTCCTGGCTGACAGTCGATCGTGAAGCATTCACTGAGTTGTCGGTGTTGTCAGCACCGTCAACTTGCACGAGATTCGAGCGTCCTCGTTGACCGCCAAAGTTCAACCCGGTTGTCGGCGCTGGTCCAATTGGACGACCATTGTCTCGACCGACCGTAGATGTGGTTAGCGCAAATGACAGATAGTTACGTTCGTTAATCGGAAGGTTATTGATGCGTTGTTGATCGATTGTTGTGGCGACAGCTGTTTTGGAAGTTTCGACAATTTCCGCAGTTGCGTCAGAAATTGTGACGCTTTCAGTTATCTGTCCTGGTTCAAGCGCAACATCGACATCTGCGCGTTGTCCTACGGTGATGTTGACTTTGTTCAATACCGCCTTCTTGAAATTGGCGGCCTCGACAGTGATGTCGTAGTCACCGGGCGGTAGATTAACGATCTTATAGAAGCCTTCATCATTGGTCGTGGTTGATCGCGAAAGATTCGTACCTGGATTGCGGACGGTGACGGTCGCATTGGGAACTACTGCGCCAGTCGCATCTTTTACAAAACCCTGGATGTCCGCCGCGTTTGATTGCGCCTGTCCGAGGGCCACGCTGACACAAACGACGGATACCATCACAAGCGAAATTATTTGAGACGTTCTAATAAGACAGGATCTCAAGGATGTAAACATCGTCGAATTCTCCTTAAACAGTTTACGAACTGATTCCAGATTGAAATGTTGGCTGACTATCTATTTTTGACCAGTGGATGAGATTTGCCGGAGACTCATCTTCTAAAATTTTCCGGGCCCGTGGGAGTGCTCGTTCGTTTGTTGTTAGGTTCCTGAAGAATCGGAGCGACTAGGAAGACTTAGAACGCTCAGCCTTTTTACTCTAAAAGCGAATCACTGGCAACACTTATCTCAGCTAACCACTAAGTACCGAAATTCGCAACACACTGATCCGATTTCACTTATTGGACCTTCGAAAAACTGTTATTCGGGCGAGTGGCTCTCGCCAGGCGGCTCCTGAGCCGGTCGCTTGCACCGGTGAGAAGGATTGCTGCTTCAGCTAGTTGCGGGTTGAACGCTAGACGTCGCAGTAAGCCACTTGTTCGCAAGCGTCGATCAAAAAGGCTTCCATAATTTTGGGTGTATTCTCTCGAGAGATCTGTCAACGATGATGATCGCCCGAGTTTGTTCCGGTAGCGAACAAAAGTCCGGGCTGCCAGTTCACCACTCTCGAGCGCCATGAGCATTCCACTTCCAGTGAGGGGATCAATGAAAGCTGCCGAGTCGCCAATTGCGAGGAGCCCCGCCGTTGGAACTGGACGTTGACGACCAAAACTTTCCAACGCAACGCTCAACCAATCTGACTGGACCATCGAGCCCGCGAGCGTCTTTGCAGCGCGGCGATTCTCCAAAACTGTCTTGCGCAATACCGTTTCCGTGTCTGAGTGAAAACGCCTGACATGTTTGGCGGAGACAATGAAGCAGAGATTACTCAGGCCGCGTTCAATCGTGCTCAACCCGCCGTACCCACCAGGATATGAATAGATCTCGCAAACACCCGGGGCGACCTGCGTGTTCGTAAGGTGCGCCTTGAAAGCGATCCATTTCGCCCGCGAGCTCGATCCCGTTGAGAGTCTTCTTGTGAGAATCCGCTTGCGACCAGTCGCATCAATTGTTAACAAAGCGGTTCGCTGGAGTTCAACTCCGTCGATCTTCATGCGAACGCCGCACACTAGATTATCCGACTGCAGCACACCGCTAACGGTCGCGTTTTCGATTACATCAACGCCCACCTGTTTAGCACGCTGCATAAGATTCTGATCCATCATTGCGCGACTCAAACCCATTGCCCCTCCGCTGCCAAACCACTGGCTTGGGACCTGAACCGACCTGCCATGACGTGAATAGAAGATCGTCTGATTCAAGAGCGCTGGCGATGCAGCATTCATCTCGCCGGCGACTCCAAGGCGCTCAAAGTGTTGTGTACATTCAGGCGAGATGAATTCACCGCATAGTTTGTGGCGAGGAAAAACCTTCTGTTCGACTAGAAGAACGCGGACGTTTTGCTGAGCCAGGTGAATCGCCGCACTAGTACCAGCTGGTCCACCGCCGGCAATTACAACTTCGTAGTCTGCTCCCGGGTATTGCATTACCAGTTTACGCTGCTTGATGCCTCGACATCGCTGCGGGTGTCGAAAAGTTCCCCAGACGATTGACACTCGCAGAAAGGACCAGCCGAAACGGGAAATGTCTTGCGACCGAGATGTCTTCAAGACCAGCCTCAGCTGCCAGTTCAAACAACTCTTTCGGGTTGAAGCTGCGCAAAATTGATAGAGCACCGTCTTCACGAAGTAGTCGGTTATGTAGGACCAATTTACCGACGGTGGTGTAAAGGAAATAGGCTATCGGGTGTCGATGCAGATCGATTATGTAGATGCCACGGGCGGCGACGCGCTTCATCTCACGCAGAATCGAAACGATGTCCTCGTTTGTAAAATGATGGGTGAAGAGCGACGAAATAACGTAATCGAACGCGCGGTCGTGAAACGGCAAACTCAGCGCATCGCCACGTACGGCTTTGATGTTCTCGTACGCAGCTGATTCATCGTTGATGGCAGAAGCCGAGCGAGGATTGAGTTCAAGTCCGATTGCGTGCATGGTCCTATTTGTCTCGCGACACCAATCTGCTGCCACGCGCAATAACTCTCCGGATCCAGCGCCCACATCGAGAATTGAAAAACTCCTGGTGCCAGCATTTTTAATCGCTCGCAACAACGATAATCTTAAAGCGCGTGCATCACCCATCCATTCGTTTACAAGCTGCAGTTCTTTGATGCAACCCTCGTATTCGTGTTCGGTGTAATCACCAATGTCGATGTGCTCCAGGCGTTCGCTTCGATGATGAAATTTGCTAAGCATTGTTCCAAAAAAGGGGCACTACCGGGGAAACTTCTCAATGACCAATGCGCTGTTCTTCGATCCAAAGCCAATGCAATTACACAAAGCAATCCGAACGTCAGCTTCGCGAGCTTCATTCGGTACGTAATCCAGATCACAAAGCGGATCCGGTTCATCAAGGTTGATTGTTGGGGGAATGCGATGCGTGTGCATCGCGCATAGAGCCGCCGCAACACCCGCTGCTCCACTTGCTCCTTGCGGATGACCAATTTGTGATTTAGTCGCCGACATCGGAATTCGTTTGGCGTGTCCATCGAACGCAAGTTTCAAGGCGCTGGTCTCGATTCGATCATTCAGCATCGTGGATGTGCCGTGAAGATTCACATAATCAATGTCTGCAGGTCCGCGTTCAGCGTCATTGAGTGCGATGCGCATCGCACGCGCCGGCTCGTCGCCATCTTCCGCAAGACGAACCCGATGATACGCGTCACACGTCGCGCCATAACCAGTAATCTCAGCGTAAATCTGTGCCTCACGTTTCAGCGCATGTCCAAGTTCTTCCAACACGAAGATCCACGAACCTTCGCCAAGGACCATGCCGGAGCGATTCGACGAAAAAGGTCTCGATGCTCGATGCGGTTCTTCATTCCACTCGTTGGTGAGGACTGTCATCAAATTGAACGCCGCGAGAATCCCCGGTGCAATTGGTGCATCAACGCCACCGGCGATCATTAGATCTTGTCGACCAAGAGCGATGTGTTGCGATGCATAAGCGATCGCATCCGTCGAGCTCGTGCAACCAGTCGAAACTATGTGAGATAGACCACGTAGTCCAAAGGCCATCGACAGTTCGCTGGAAAGCCCACCGTGCGTGGATGAGGGGATGGTATAGACGCTGGCTTTTGTAGTTGGTCCAACGTACCAGTATTCGTATTGCTGTTCAGTGAATGCCAGGCCGCCACCACCGGTTCCAAGTTCAACGCCGATCGACCGTCGCTTCTCGAGCGTTAGATCTCCGGGCTGAATTCGCGCATCTTCTAGCGCTTCTCTTGCTGCAGCGAGAGCAAGCGGAACCGTGCGTGGAACGTGTTTGCGATCTTTTGGATTAAGGTGAGATTCCCAATCAAAATCAGGAACTTCTGCTGCTATCTGGACGGGTGAAGTTGATGGGTCGAACGATTGAATTCTTCGGACACCGCTCTTGCCGCTAGCGAGGCCTCTCCAAAAGGCTTCACGGCCCACGCCCAGAGGCGTGACACACCCCATGCCAGTGATAACAACCCGCCGCGGACGACTGAGTCCTCTCAACATGGATCAATCCCTCTTGTAATGGATGCGTGCTTTAAGGAGGACGATAGCACGTGATGGTCAGCCCATTAAAATACAAATAAGCTGGCCAAGCGGGAGCTACCTTCAGGGGAATCGATTATGTCAGCAACTTAGTCGCGTTTTTGTTAGATCTTTTGTCCGCACTCGTTACAGAACTTTGCGCCTGGTGCAACTTCCGCCTGGCAGTTCGGGCACTTCGCCTTCTCCTGTTTCGCACCGCATTCGTTGCAGAACTTAGCGCCGACAGCGATTGGTGCAGCGCATTTCACACAAGGAACTGTTTGTGAACCAACTTCCATCTTCGCCCCGCATTCGTTGCAGAATTTCGAGCTTGTGGTGTTTGTGGCTCCACATTTCGGACAATGGGTCGATTCGGTCGATGTACCACCGCGCGAGCGATTCATCGCATCACTCATTGCCCCGGCCATCGCATTTCCAATTGCGAAACCTGCGCCGAGGCCCGCACCAGTCCCGGCACCACCAGACGGATTGTTAGCTGCATCGCGCATCGCATCAGCGGCCTGAAATTGAGCGTAACGACCGACGTCGCCGATTACGCCCATTGAGGTTCTCTTGTCCATCGCCGCTTCAACTTCCTGCGGCAAGGAAATGTTTTCGATAACAAACTTCGTGAGCTCCAACCCAAATGATTTGAACTCATCATTGAGTTTTGTCTTCGTGAACTTACTTAGTTCGTCATAATTCGACGCCAGGTCTAAGGCCGCGATCTTCGACTCGGCTAGTGAGTCGCTGAAACCGCCGACCAGAGTTCGCTTTAACTGACCTTCAATATCTTCGGTTACAAAATGCGCATTCGTTCCCGCGACCTCTTTAATAAACCCTTTCGGATCAGCTACCCGAATTGAATAGATACCAAACGCGCGGAGTCGGACCATGCCAAAATCTGCGTCACGCATCATCACCGGATTGGGTGTACCCCATTTCAGATCCGTGAACTGCTTGGTGTTGACGAAATAGACTTCAGATTTAAATGGCGAGTTGAATCCGTGTTTCCAAGCGCCAAGCTTTGTCAGGATGGGCGTGTTGCCGCCATCTACGGTATAGCGTCCGGGCGCGAACACGTCGGCGATCTGTCCTTCAAGCACAAAGACTGCTGCTTGCGACTCCCGCACAATGAGTTGAGCGCCGTTTTTGATCTCCTGATCGCGAACAGGAAAGCGGTAAAGTAATGTGTTGCTGGAATCATCGAGCCACTCAATTACTTCAATAAACTGCGAGCTTGGACTTAGCCGATCAAGTATTCCCATTTTGTTTTCCCAAAACCAAAGATTTCAAAAGCACTCTGGATTATACGATCAGTTAGCCGAATTAGATGCGTGAATCAGTCTATTCTGACGCCAACTAACGATTAGTAGAACTGTTAGTCCGCCAGCCATGTCGATGAAACTGTCTACGATCGAGGGAGTTCGGGAAGGCACACAGCTTTGGTGATATTCGTCGAGTAGGGCGTAAATGGCCACAAGCGCGAAGGAAATTATCAGCCAATGTTCGCTCAGAAGTCTTAGTGCAGAGGTTCGAAATGCGCGGGCTGCAAGGAAGCCGAGAATGCCGTACTCGGTGAAGTGTGCCAATTTGCGCGTGATGAAATGGATCGTGTCGAGTGTTTGGATGGATGTGTTTGGAAATAGCCAAAGGACGAGTGGACCAATGATGCGCGAAGTGTTTGCAGCAGAAAAAGTATCGGAGGACGCAAACGAAATAAACCCGATCCAAAGAACAAGAGGAAGGTACCGACTTAGAAAGCTCTTCGCAGATCGACTCTGCATCAATGCCATGTAGTTTTCTGGTGCTTAAGTGCGAATGGGAAGCGGATCGCCGCTTCCCATTTCAGAGGTTGCCAATTCCAGTCGCCTTCTTTTAAAGAGCCGCCGCGCCAGAAACCACTTCGATAATTTCATTAGTGATGGCTGCTTGACGCACTCGATTCATATTCAAGGTCAAACTGTCGATCAACTCGCTCGCGTTCTTTGAGGCGGAGTCCATCGCTGTCATACGCGCCCCTTGCTCAGAAGCTACCGACTCGAGCAACGCACGAAAGATTTGAGTCTCAACTAATCTCGGCAAGAGCTTGCGGAAGATCTCTTCCGGGGGTTGCTCGTAAATGTAGTCAACGAGATTTCTTGGTTGGGCCTTAGCATCGTGCTGTTGTTCTTCTTCCTCTGCGCGTGCAACCGGCAACAGTTGTTCTAAGACAACGCGTTGACTCAACACAGACTTGAATTCGTTGTAGATCAGAAACACTTTGTCGATTTCAAGCTCGTCGACGTATTGCTTGATAACTGCTCTCGCGACTTCCAGTGCTTCTGAAAATTCAATGCGGCCTTTCCCGGTAAGTCCAACATACTCAGAGCGAATTGGTACGCGGCGATTGCGGAAAAAGTCTCGACCCTTTCTTCCGATCGCCATGATTTCAATCTGTTTGTCAGAATGTTCAGCGATGAATGACTGTGCTGCTTTAGTTAGGTTTGTGTTGAAGGCGCCGCACAGGCCCTTATCAGCAGTAATCAGGACCAGCAGGTAACGTTTGTCACCACGCAGATCCAATAGAGGATGATGGAAGTCTTCATCGGTTCGCTGCGCGAGTTTCCCCAGGACCTCCGTCATCTTATTTGCGAACGGCCGAGCAGTGACAACGCGATCTTGCGCACGCTTCAACTTCGCTGCAGAAACCATCTTCATGGCTTTGGTAATCTGCTGCGTGTTCTTGACCGACTTGATGCGCCGGCGAATGTCTAATAAGTTCGGCATTTCGTTAACTGACCGATGCCGCAGGTGCTGCCGCTGACGTTGCGGCAGGAGCCGAAACATTTGACGGTGCGATTACTTTCGCACCGGGTTGATCCTTCTTCCATGAGTGCTTGAAATCCCCAAGCACCTGATGGAGGTCGGCTTTTATCTCGTCGTTGATCACCTTCTTCTCGCGAATAGAAGTCAGCAGACCAGGACGAGAGTTCTCGACAAAGTTTAGTAGATCCGTTTCGTAACGACGGATGTCCTCGACAGCGACATCGTCGGTGTACCCATTCGTCGCTGACCAGATGGCCAACACCTGCTTTTCGACGTCCACTGGCGAGTATTGGGGTTGCTTCAAAATCTCCGTCAGCCGTTGACCTCGAGCAAGTTGCGCCTGCGTGGCTTTATCCAGGTCAGAACCAAACTGGGCAAACGCCTGCAGCTCGCGAAACTGTGCTAGATCGAGTCGTAGTGTTCCAGCGACCTGCTTCATCGCCTTAATTTGAGCGGAACCACCGACGCGCGACACGCTGTTGCCGACGTTAATTGCCGGGCGAAACCCGCTATTAAAGAGGTCTGCTTCCAGGAAGATTTGACCATCTGTGATTGATATCACATTGGTCGGAATGTACGCAGAAATGTCGCCGGCTTGAGTTTCGATGATCGGCAAACTAGTCATTGATCCACCACCTTTAATGTCGGAAAGCTTCGCCGCGCGCTCCAATAAACGCGAGTGGAGATAGAAAACGTCTCCCGGGTAAGCTTCGCGACCAGGCGGTCTTCTGAGCAACAAAGAAATTTCACGGTAAGCGGCTGCCTGCTTTGACAGATCGTCGTAAATAGTGAGCGCGTGTTTACCATTATCACGGAAGTACTCACCCATCGCGGCACCAGAGTAAGGCGCAAGATACTGCATTGCAGCAGGATCGGATGCGGTCGCTTTGATGACAATCGTGTAATCCATCGCGCCGAAATCCTGCAGTGTTTTTACGACTTGAGCCACCGTTGATGCTTTTTGTCCAATGGCGACGTAGATGCAAATTACGTCTTTGCCCTTCTGATTGATTATCGTGTCGACAGCAACGGCCGTCTTTCCCGTTTGACGGTCACCAATAATAAGTTCTCGTTGGCCCCTACCGATTGGTACCATCGAGTCAATTGCCTTCAACCCAGTTTGCAGTGGTTCCTTAACCGGTTGTCGTTCAACCACGCCGGGAGCAATTCGCTCCACCGGGTAGTAGTGATCAGTAACAATTGGACCACCCTCATCGATTGGATTTCCGAGCACGTCGACCACACGGCCGACCAGAGCATCCCCAACCGGCACTTGCATGATTCGTGCGGTCCGTTTTACGACATCACCTTCGCGAATCGTTTGGAAATCACCGAACAACACTGCACCGACTTTGTCTTCTTCAAGATTCAATGCCAGGCCGCGAACTTCGTTTGGAAATTCGAGCAACTCACCTGACATTACTTTCTCGAGCCCATGTAGTTCTGCGATGCCGTCACCAACCTTGATAACAGTTCCCACCTCACTAACTGTGACACCAGCTTCGAAGTTCTCAATTTGCTTTTTGATGATTTCGTTTATTTCACTAGCTCGAATAGGTTCCATGATTTCCTCTATGTTCTCTAACGGTTGTCATTGAATTGTTCCCGCGAGTCCAACAGCTAACCGCTCGAACTGGTTACGCACCGATCCGTCGAAAACGGTTGAGCCGATTTTGGCAACCATGCCACCGACGATTGCCTCATCGGTGTTGAAAGTAACTCTTACTCTGCGGCCAATTACAGCGGTGAGTGCCTCTTGGAGGTCGCTGCGCAAATGCTCCGAAATTGGTCGTGCGGTTGTCACCTCCGCTGCAACGACGCCAGCCCGATCATCAAGGACGAGCGCGAAGCGTTCTGAGATCTCTTTCAGATGCGTCAAGCGTTGATTGTGCAATAAGACTCGGAGAAACGAAGCAGTTGTCTCCTTGATTCGCGTTCTGGAAATCAACTCTTCAAGTAAGCGACGCTTTTGATCAAAAGGAACGGTGGGGTTACTGAAGACTTCTTGAAGTTTCGGCGAACTGTCAAGCATATTGGCCCAATACTCAATTTCAGCCCGTACTTCCTGTTGTTCGCGTCGCTCAGTAACAACATCAGCCAGGGCAGAAGCATAACGCCTCGCTACTGTTTGCAAACTCAACTTCGGCCCCTCCTCAATTCAGTAATGCTGAAGCCAATCAATCGCTCATCAACATCGGGACGCATTCGCTCATTTACTGTTGCGCTTGCTAACTCCACACTTCTTCGTGCGAGGAATTCTCTGAGACCCTTTCGTGCAACGCGACGCGCTATGTCGACTTGACGCTTTCCTTGCCCTTCGAGCTTTTCGATTTCCATCTGTGTGAGTTGCGCGAGGCGCTCACGCTCCGACTTTGCTTCTTCCACGGTTTGCTCGCGAATCGCCTTTACATCACCATCAACGTGCGACAGAAGATCCTCGGCTTCACTGAGTCGGCGTGTCGCCGCTTCCTTGTCCTCTTTCGCTTTCAATAACTCCTGAACAATTCTCTCGCGGCGCGCGCGCAAAGCGTTTGCCAGCGGTTGCTTCAAGACGAAGATCGCTGCACTTAAAAAGATCGCGAGATTGATAAACTTCCAAAGCTCGAGACCGGGGTAGTTCATCCAGTTGTCTAGAGAAAGAGCAAAGAGAATCATACGCTTCCTGATTAGTTACCGAGGTCCACTGAAGACGCGCTCCGAAATTTCTTCACTAACCGTCACCGCCAACACTTCGAGATCTTTTCGCGCCTGTTCCTCTTCTCCATTAACAGTTTCAAGCCCCGCAGCGACTTTTTGATTTACGGCAAGTTTCGCTTGTCGGACTTCTTCGTCCTTCCGCTTTAACGCTTCCGATCTTTCCCGCTCGAGCAGGTGATAGCCTTCGGTTCTGGCATCGCGCAAGGTCGAGTTGTATTTCGTTACCTTTTCCAACCGACTTGCTTCGAGTTGCTCGGTTGCCGTCATGTCGCTCTTTATCTGCTTTTCGCGTTCAGCGAGGATTTGGTTGACGGGACGGAGCAAAGTGCGATTTAGGACCACAACCATGACGACAATCACGACGAGGTGCACCAGTAAGGTGCCGTCGGGAACTAACTGGATAGAAGTTTCCGCCAGGAACATCTAAATCCCTCTATTGTCTTAAATAATACCTACCGAAAAGTGCGCGAGTCTACCATGCAGTCCAAAGCCCGTGCAACGGCTTGATTAGCGAACGAGGTCCAACTGAATTCTTCTTTTTAGTGTTGCTCGTACTTTCAGGCTGTGAGGTT
>PSRF01000241.1 GCA_003175865.1 Blastocatellia bacterium | reverse complement strand
TGGACAAGATAACGCCAGCTTCCGCAGTCGCATGTCCCTCATTCTGCTTGGAACGAACGACACTTTTAATCTGGTTCAGCTTGTCCGTGGCGAGAACGATTCCGCCGAAGGCGACCCGACCGCCGACTGTTCCTGTGCCGGCACCGGAAACGGTCACAGGAGTGCACGACTGATTCGCTTCGAACACAACACTCGCAACGTCTTCAACGCTTTCCGGCAGGACCACGCGGTCCGCGTGTCCTTTCTTCATGTAACTGGCGTCAGAAAGAAACGATTGAATTTCGTCCGCGTTCGCTTTAACGAGCATTTATGTCCGATAAGCTTTAGCTTGTCGTCGCCTTAACTTAATTAGAACCCAGGTGATTGCGGATTCTGTTGCTATCCAGGTTGTCTCTCACCAAACTCACGACAAGCTAAAGCTTATCGGACATCAGGCAAGTTGCAGTTCTCGATCGCGCAGCACCTTGATGCGGTCGCGCAGCTCAGCCGCCTTTTCAAACTCGAACCGCTTAGCCGCACCCCGCATCTCCGCTTCCAGCTTCGCGATCGTCGCTTCGAGATTTTCAGCCGTATACTGCTCCATATCATCGATTTCAGTTGGCACTTTGAAGTAATCAGCTTCAGACGCAGTTATCAAGGTTGCCTCAATCGGCTTGATTATGGTTTGTGGTGTAATGCCATTCTCGCGATTGTAGACTTCCTGGATTGAGCGTCGTCGATTCGTTTCTTCAATGGCGCGTTTCATCGAGTCCGTCAATCGATCAGCGTAAAGAATCGCCTTGCCTTTCGCGTTGCGTGCCGCTCGTCCAATGGTCTGGATCAATGACTGCTCGGAACGAAGAAAACCTTCTTTGTCAGCATCGAGAATCGCGACAAGCGACACTTCCGGCAGGTCCAATCCTTCGCGTAACAGGTTGATTCCGACAAGCACATCAAACTCACCCCGTCGCAAATCGCGGAGTATCTTGATGCGTTCGAGTGTTTCGATGTCTGAATGCAGATAACGCACACGTACACCAACCTCGGTGAAGTATTCCGTCAAATCTTCAGCCATTCGCTTAGTCAGAGTCGTCACCAGAACACGTTCCCGTCGCTCAGCACGTTGCCGGCACTCTTCCAACAAATGATCGATTTGACCTTTGACCGGGTGTACCTCAACTTCGGGATCCATCAAGCCTGTCGGTCGAATGATCTGTTCGATTACTTCACCACTTGATTTTGTTAATTCGTATGGCCCAGGTGTCGCCGACACATACATTGTTTGACCGATTCGCGCTTCGAATTCCTTGAAATTCAAAGGGCGATTGTCGAGTGCAGATGGGAGACGAAACCCGTACTCAACCAGTGTCCGCTTACGCGATTGATCACCTTCAAACATTCCACGAACTTGCGGTATCGACTGGTGTGATTCGTCAATTACGATCAGCGTGTCGCGAGGCAGGTAGTCGAGCAGCGTCGGTGGAGGTTCGCCTGGCTTCTTGCCGGTTAAATGCCTGGAATAGTTTTCGATGCCGCGACAGAACCCCATCTCTTTGATCATCTCGAGATCGAACATCGTTCGCTGGTGTAGTCGTTGAGCTTCGACAAGTTTCCCTTCCTGGATAAGCTTCGGTTCCCACCAATCGAGCTCTTCCTTGATGGTCTTAATCGCCCGCTTGATTGTCGGCCGCGACATTACATAGTGGGTCTTTGGATAGATCGGAACTCGCGAAGTGTGTTTCTCAATCACCTCGCCCAACAACGGATCGATCGTCGAGATCGAATCAATTTCGTCGCCCCACAACTCGATGCGATAAGCCTGGTCCTGATAACTCGGATAGATTTCAACGACATCACCGCGAACACGAAAACTCCCGCGCTGAAAGTTGATGTCAGAACGTTCGTATTGCAGTTCTACCAAACGCTGTAACAACACATCGCGCGAAATTCGCTGACCTGGTTCCAGGAACAACAGCAAACCGTAATACGCATCGGGATCGCCTAGACCGTAGATGCACGAGACACTCGCGACAACGATCACGTCACGTCTCTCAAACAACGCGCGAGTTGCTGACATGCGCAATCGATCAATTTCCTCGTTAACAATTGCTTCTTTTTCGATGTAGACGTCTGCTGCGGGGACGTAGGCCTCCGGTTGGTAGTAGTCATAGTAAGAAACAAAATACTCGACTGAGTTGTCGGGAAAGAGTGATCGAAACTCCTGAAAGAGTTGGGCGGCTAAGGTCTTGTTATGAGCAAGTACGAGCGCGGGCCTTTGTGTACGCTGAATGACGCTAGCGATCGTAAACGTCTTGCCGCTACCAGTGATGCCCAGTAGCACCTGATCTTTAGCGCCGTCGCGAAGTCCTCTGGCAAGCGCATCGATAGCGGCAGGCTGGTCCCCTTTTGGCTGGTATTGCGACTGAAGTTTGAATTGCATGGTGAGCGGCAATAGTAATTCGGATTGGCGAATAGTAAAAATGCACGTGTAGAACCTCGAGCATGAGAGGCTTTTTCAAAACCCGAGTTGCTATTGGACCTCGTTCGTTAGTTCTTGTGATTTCGTGGATGGTTCTTCTCTGTGAATAAATAGACGAACCACGAAATCATACGAAGCAACCCGAACAAGAAGCTGACGGTGAGCCTATTTTTGACAGTCTCAGTAGCGACCGAACGCAACAATCAACTCCAAATTATTGTTGACCTCGGAATCCAGTCGCGACTGCTCGCGGCCTAACCATCCTGTGGCCGGTTTTCAATTCGTCCTTTGGTTATTCGGTGAGTTGGTTGAGTGCCTCGAGGACAACCAAGCGCAGATCAGCTTCGAGAGAACCGTTAATCGCCAAACGGCGGAAGGCAGAAAGCACTTTAGGACCACCGCTGGTTGCCAGTGATTTAACAACTGCAAGGCGCAGCTCCATGTTTGGATGGTGCTCAATCAACTTGATGAGTGGCTGCACTTCACCGGCCTTTGCGACAAGAAACAGGAGCGAAAGCTCTCCATAACAATTCGCGCCATTCCCACGCATCAGATTGTCAATTGCTTGATCAACCAGGCCCGAATCCCCGAGTGCACTACCAATCTTTCGTCGTTCTTCAGGTGACCCATCCCGCAGGGCGAGGTTGAACAAATTGACTGCGCGATCAGGATCCAAATCGTAAAGCGCGCGTACAGAGTGTTTGCGCACAGTCGCTGACGGATTCTCCAGCGACTCAGCAAATTCTTCGAATGGACCTTCGTTTCGAGGTTTTTCGGGTCGCGCAGTTAATTTGTTCCGCCGAAGAGCAAGCTCTTTCGCAGCTCTGCGCAGTACGGCGATGTCTTCTTGCCAACGTTCTTCTTCGGTAAGTTCTTGACGCTGCGGAAGGAGCCGGGGAATCGTTCTGGGCTTTTCGACGCGTTGAGACGTTCGCTTCTCAAAGAGTTTTTTACTGCGATTGCGAACGACTGCTGATTTCATTTTGGTCGGCCGTATTATGACCAGGACCGAGTATCAAAGTCGACGTGTGTTGCAGTTGGTTCCGTTTGAGACATCTCGGTCGAGGTATCAATTTCAGTTGCGCTCACATCAATAACAACTGGGTCGATGTTTACGATTTCGGAGCCGGCGGAAGCATTTGCAGCCAGCGCCAGCGTGGGACTAGAGAATTCTGGTTCTGTTTCAGCAGTGGCTGGTTCTTGGTCTGTGATTTCCGACGAACTGGCGCGCAATTCAAATTTAGTCAAGACAAGTTTTGTAACGTTTAGACCAAGACTGTTGTCTAACACACACAACTGCTCTCCCAGCACACGCTGCGATACTCGTTCCAACGCGTCCTTGAGTTCTTGACCAGCGGTTGCGACATCGTCAGCAAGGATCATTTCAAAGTCTTCGCCGCTACTTATTCGCCGACGTGAATGGTTTTGGAGTAAGACACCCGCCTCTCTGTGAATTCTTCCAGGGGCAACAATGACGAGATGACAAGCCTCGGTTTCAAGTTCCAAGTCGATTGCCCATCTGGCAAAAGCTGGTGTCAGATCTCCGTCACGAGTCAGAAGGAGAAAAGATTCCCCGCAGATGTTTGCCATCATCTGACCATAGCCAGTTCCGTCAGATGGGCCGAGTGCGATTTCCCTTTCCGGAACTCCCATCTCTCGTAGAAGAAAATGAAGTCGGCTAATCAACCAGGAGCCATCTTCCAGCAACGAGGAGGCAAGTTGAGTAGGAGCGATTACTTCCTCAACACTTTCGTCAGCCACGGGTGAGCCACACTCACTACATGTTGCATCGCTAACAGTCACTACTGCCAGCGCATGAGGATTCGGTAATTGAACGATAGCGTGTCCAGTCTTCCGACAACTCACCTGGACCTTTCTTTCAACTAGCCCCACGTCCTCAAGTCTGTCGATTGAAAGATTGATAGGGGTTGTATCTCCCGTGAGGAGCTTTGCGGCGTATCCTTCAAGATTTGCGTCTCGAGCAGTGCGCAGGAAATGACGTGCTTGGTCGTCCTCGAGTTTCGAGGCAGCTACAATACGTTTCGTCATCGTTTCCTTTCGCAAACTCGTGTACAGCGAGTCAACATCCTGTTTAGCAACGAAACTTCGGAAGCCCTCTGGAACTGTTTGTTTCCCAGCCTGCCACTTTGGAACCTCAGACTCCTGGCCGTCGGCATCGTTCAACAGGATGTCCTTTATCTTTTGACAAAAAGAGTCGAGTTTTCGAAACGGCTCTGGCGTGTTTGCCTGGAAAATAATACCGGCTCTCAATGACGCTTCTTCGTTAGGTTCTGAGAATGTGAGGAAGAGTATGTGATCATCGAAAACAAAAATGTCACCAGCGACAAAAGGTTCTTTCAGCTCCGCCTCAGTCCACGAACTAAGACTCGATTCAAATTCCGTTAGCCTCTCGACTGGCACCAACAAAGCGTCGTAGGCGCGCAGGCGCGCTGCGCGAATGAGCGGAACGAAATTCTGCTCCTGAAGTGCGTGGAGCAGCTTTGTTCGAGTGCTTCCATCCACTGTGTAACTGAGTAGGTTACTTTCAAGAAATAACATCTCCCTCTACCTTTCCACTAGCTCTTGTTCAATTGGGTCGCGCGACATCTATTTTCAGAGTTTCCTGTCCAGTCTGTTTCGCAGGATAGCGACGTTGCTTGGCGATTCGCAGTGCCATTGCCTCGTACGAGTCCATTCCTGGCTTATGACCAGCAACTGACGCCTTAAGAACTCGTCCGTTTTCAATTTGCAAAACTATGTTCACTGAAGAGGCACCTGGCCCCTGGGATTGCTCTTGCGGTTTTGATTCGTTCACTGATGGCTGCGACGACGATTTACTCTCGTTTGAATCAGCGTTCTGGTTCTGTTTACTTACTCCCACTTGATTCGCTTGCCGACGCACAGGTTCTGCAACTCGAGAGCGTTCCTGTGCAGGGTTCGAGTGTTTTGGAGGTTGGGTAAATATGGCCTTCGCCTGTTCAGTGTTGTTGGACTGAATGGTGGTCCTCGACGCTTCGGCTGCGGGAAGAACAGAATTAACTCCGACCGTCACTCCAATCAAAGTCGACACAACAAGCAGAACAAAAGCGGCTGATGCTGCATACAGCAACCACCTCCGCCGTGTTTGCGGCGGACCTGGTGGCAGCAACAACAATTCATTCGCCCGCTCTGGAAGCTGTTCCCGCTCCTTTGCTGCTATCGGTCTTGAGACCTGAGTGCCAACAATTTCAAGAGGTGTTTCATCCCAGCATCCCAGTAACTCCGAAACGACTCTTTCGAGTGACGGCTCAATGGAACGTCTTGACGGACGAACAAGCGGATTGAAGTTGAAAGCTGAATCAGGTTGGGCACGCGCGACACAAATCGCCTGAAGCCCGGTGAGATCTTTCATTTGGGCATCGACGACCTCTCCCTCATTGAAAAAGAAAAATGCGGGTCCTTTTGGATACTCGATCGTCAGCCGACCAGTCTTGCGTTGGTGACGAAGAATTCCGACAAGATCTGGTAGAGGATAGTCACGTAGGTGCCCGGTTAAGACCACGAAACGATTAGGTTGCATCGCTACTCCTTAATGCGAGTTGCTGTTGT